>CAZMWN010000241.1:0-5609 GCA_964569935.1 uncultured Pirellulales bacterium | reverse complement strand
GTCATAGCATATTGTGACAGTGGTATTTATTACGATTTAATAGAGGTCATTCCGGACAGTACAATAACACTCTATGCCCTGGAAAATCCTACAGGTGCTGATTACCCATCAGATGAGCCTACCTGGTCTGTCAGCGGACCGCCGGGTAGTAATCCTACTCTTGAGCCCTCCGATATTAATGAGGAGGTCACGCTCAGCGGTCTGACCGTATTGGGTGATTATACAGTTACCGCTAAATGTGGCAGTTCAGATCCGGGAGATAACGACTTTTTAGTCAGAGTTGTTTGTGACTGCGAAGACCATATTCCGTGCACTCCTGTTACCAAAGACGGCTATCAATATACAATTGGAGGACCGATTGAAGAAACATGGATTATATATCCAGCCGGTAATGACACAGTAGTAGCTGTAGGACAAACAATTGATATCTCGGCGACAAGGGGACATGATATGGACTGCAAGAAGATAGGCGAGGTAGTGCCTCGTGAGGAGGTTTCTGATACAATTAATTGCCATTGGACTGATACTACAGACCGGACTCCTGACGGATTCGTTCCAACATATTGGCGAGAATCGACATGGACGGCACCAGATACACCAGGTGAATATCCAATAACCTGCACGTGGTATAATCACTCTGGTGATGGGTGTTACTATTATGATAAAGTGGAACCCGAATGTCCTTGGCCAACTGATACTCGAACTATAGCTGTTATTGATGTGCAGATAACAGAGCTAATTGGGGGAAATCCGAATTGTGACACTCAGTTCGCCTTTGATTCATCAAGCCCTGGAGTTTGTAATATTACAGCCGTAGGTACAACAAACGTACCCAGCCTTGATGATGACCTCGAATGGTCACTCACTGGCATTTCCGGTTCCAACCTGACCAGCGATCCGTCTCCAGCCAAAGGACCTAGTGTAACTTTTACTTATACAGGCTTACCCAGCTCCAATTCGGAATTCGAAAACAAAACTTTGACTCTGGAATATAAGGACACCGGGATTAAGGTTACTAAAGAGTTGGATATATTCTTTGAACCGGAGGCTAGTAATCACCCTGTCCTTGTAGGTGAAGAAACAATATATGAAGGTACTCCCAACTGGTTTTATTACTGGAGAAAAGATGTTGTTGTCGAAGATATAAACAAGTTCATCTATGAGAATACATCTGGTGGTGGATTATACTACATGGAGGATGATAAGCTTGTTCTTTGCGCCGATGCCTTGGACTCATGGGATACAGAATGGCCCCTCGAGAATCCATTTCATACCACTATTAATTCTGGGCCAGATGGAATTGCTGAGACATATGCTCGGCCTGGTGATGATCAGGTTATGCAAATTTATCAACAAGGTGCTCCGTATAGTATCGTGGTTGATCCCGGATCGGATGGATTTCTCGCATTGGATTTTTATCTTGGTGGAAATGATGAGCTTACAGAAGTAATATTGCAAACATATGATATCGAGGCCGAAGGGATAACAAATGTAGCATACATAATCAAGCATGAAATGACACACCAGATGTTAAGATGGGATTTAAGCGATCAAGTACCTGATTATTCAATACCCCACACATATGATTATGATTGGGATTATGTTCATGACATTATTCGTGAAAATGTAGGACCATATTGGCTGTGTCCTCAGATCCACGATACATATAATATGCACTCAGTTCTTCATCTTGATTATAAATGGCCTTGGCGGTCAGACCAGGAATTTCGGGCTTATATCTCGGAGATGGGAGGACATAAAACAATATATGAGGACAAAGATTGGTCTAAAAATGGAAGTCAATGGGATAAAGAATAGGAGAAAAAAATGAGATGGTTATTTAGTATTCCGATAATAGTGTGTGTAGTACTACAAAATATATCTCCACTTTGGGCACGACCAAGTAGTTCGCTTCTCAAGTGGGCAAGAACTGGCTACTTGGAAATGCAACCCGAAATAATAGCTGCTAAAAATGCTTCCGACCTTAGTGAATTTATTGTTAGCAAGAATCCATTCATACGAGCTTCAGCGGTGCGAAGACTCGGCGAACTTGGTGGCGTAGATTCTATTCCTCAATTAATTCAGATTTTTCACAAGGAAGAACCAGTAAAGAATTCGGAGATGTTGCCTATTGTAAAGATGGAAATAGTACAAACCCTTGGTCGCATTAAAAGTGATGAACCTGCAAAGGTATTTAGTTCACTCTTGAAAGAGCATTGGTACAGAAGACCTGGGAAGAGCAATGGAGACAAATTATTATTAACATGGATGTCTGAGGATTGTCCAGTGATTCATTACCTGTTAGTACAATCCTATTTCCATGTAACGAATGAATCAGTTTTTAAGATTGTAGAAGAAATAGCTCTATCTGAGGGGCTCTCAGAGATGTTTGCCAGATTCCGAGGTGGAATTGGAGATTTGGCTTGGAAGGCATATCTACGTGGTCAAATGATCCGGGATAACGTGACAGAACAAAAAGGACAGATACAATACCTGATAAAATTCCGTGAGGAGTCTATTAAAAGAAAACTGCAACATACTCCACTAATGTCAATAAAAATCCGCGCTGCTGAAAGTGTAATAAAGATGTACGATTTATCCGTACTTAAAGATGCTGAAAATGAGCTCCGAGAGGAGATGAAAGACAAGGCTCAAGATCAGAAACTTCGTTCTGAATATAACACTTTAAGGCGTAATGCAGCGTATTTGAGCCGCCTTGTTAAAGAAAGAGTTGAGAAAAGAAAAAGTGCTCGTACAGGAGAGTGAACTTAAATACGAACTCATCCACAGAATAGGTTGTATAAAGGCTGCATTAAAAGAGAAAGAAAAACGGGAAAAGTCAGAACAGAAACAAAAATCTTAGACAAATTAAATAAGAAGATTATCTGTTAAAGACAGGCAATCGTTTGATGTGAGGTTTTTTATCAATATCGGTGTAATGTTACGAATATACGTTTATTACGGATATGGATATCATAAAGTTTTTTTTCAGAAAACAGCATATATTGTCTTATGGATTTTGCCATAAAAAACGCATTACATGGCTTGCAATCTTTTTTTTTAACTAATTTGGAAGTTTGAGATGGCATCTAAAATCCAACATGAAAAACAGTACTTTCAGTGTAAAAAGGCTAATTCTACTATACTATACCAAGTATATTTAGTCATTAGATAAAAAGTTCTTGATTGGATAATATGAATTTGATATTATTATTTTTAGCACCTGTTAGAGAGGAATTATAAATGATGCGGACTAAAAAAGTTATAATAAATCCTGTTTTTTTTGTACTCGTATTAGTCATAACATGTGCATCTTCAGCCAACCAAGTGATCTATGTCGATGACGATGCTAGTGGTTTAAATGACGGCTCAAGCTGGCAGAACGCTTACACCTTTCTTCAGGATGCACTTGTTGATGCAAATTCGGCAGAAAAGCATACCCTGAGCTTGTCGAATGGGCCTGTCGAAATTCGAGTTGCTCAGGGCACATATAAGCCCGACCGGGGTAGTGAGCAGATATCCGGTGACAGAAAAGCAACATTCAAACTCTTAAACGATGTAACCATCAAAGGTGGATATGCCGGTCTAAGTGAGCCTGACCAAAACCTCAGAGATATCGATTTTTACGAAACTGTCCTGAGCGGTGACCTTAACGATGATGATGTACCGGAAGGTTTGATTTTTGATGATATTGGCCAATTATTACCGTCATATTCTGATAATAGCAAATGTGTTATCAAAAGCATCTCTATAGACCGAACAGCTGTTCTTGATGGTTTTACAATTACAGGAGGTTACTTTTTTCCGTCGGTAGTAAATGGCCGAGGCGGGACTTCGCCGATTGACAGCGGCGGGGGTATGCTCAACATTTCCAGCAGTCCTACGGTTATTAACTGCACTTTCGAAAGGAATCGGTATGCAGTAGAAAACAACACCGGGAGCAATCCTGTTTTCATTGGATGTAGATTTTTACAGAATATTGCCGGTGAAGGTGGTGCGATAATGAATATTGAAAGCAACTTGGAGATATCGAGTTGCGTATTTGAGAACAATGGCGCCTGGAATGGTGGAGCGATTTGTCTAAGAGGAGAAGGTGCCGCTATCCTGACTGGTTGTACCTTCTTAGCCAATCAGGCACGTCAAAGCGGTGGTGCAATATACAACGATGGTGGGAACATAAAACTTACTAACTGTGAATTCAACTACAATCGAGTCGAGAAATCGATAGTACAAGGTCCTGGCGGAGCAATATTTGTTTCTGGTGAAAGCACGACTGTTCTTGAAAGATGTTCGTTCATTCGAAACGAAACACCATCTGGTGGTGGTGGTCTATATGCCAATGATGGTACAGTAGTTCTTTTCATGTGTGAATTTCGTAGGAACTCCGCATATACTGCAGGTGGGTTATTTATTGGCGATAACGTTGTGACATCTATCAACAACTGCACATTCGAGTCAAATGTAGCAAATTTGGGTTCTGCTGTTTTTACCGTTTTAAAAATTGAAGAAGATTTAACTTTGAATAGATGTATCCTTGTAGGAAACCGCTCTTTGAACACGGGCAGTGCTGTGCTTGGCAGCAGAAGGGGGAGCTTGCAATTGATTCACTGCACATTGGATGGTAATTTAGATAATCAAGGAACCTCAGTAGCAGATTTCGATTCAGTTATAGTAAGAAACTCGATTATCTGGGACCAACGCGCTTTCCATGTCGATGATAGGCCGTATATAAATATTGCATTTTCGGATATACGCAATAGCTGGCTAGACCAAAGTCAGGGTAATATTGACGTTGATCCTTTATTTGCCGATCCGGGTTATTGGGCGGATGTTAATGATATAAATGTCATTGTCGAACCGAACGATCCAAATGCTGTCTGGATTGATGGCGATTACCACCTCAAATCTCAGGCTGGAAGATGGGACCCGAACAGCGGAAGCTGGGTGATTGACGATGTAACCAGCCTGTGCATTGATGCGGGCGATCCGAACAGCCCTATCGGTGATGAGCCGTTCCCGAACGGCGGGATTATCAATATGGGCGCCTTCGGCGGAACCACCGAGGCTAGTAAATCCTATTTCGGCGAGCCTCTCTGTGAAACTATCATCGCCGGAGATATAAACGGCGACTGCAAAGTCGACCTAAAAGATTTTATGCTCCTGGCCAACCACTGGCTCAAAGACAAGTGACACTGATAATAATCGTTTGAGTTGACAATGTTAAGGTTTGACCTTAACTGCGATATTTAAGGTACATAGTTGAATCATTGTCGCTGAAGTACGCTTGATTTGACTATGATCCATTTAATCTTATGCGGATTTTCAGTATTTTATCAATTGAAGGATAAAAGCAGGTTGGATTGCATACGTTGATTTATCACCCAGGCAATAGTCCGGACCAAAAAAGGGAAAATAATGAGACATAGAGCGCATACAAAAATTTGGCCGTTAATGGTTTTATTTTTATTGACAATCGGATGTCCATCTTTTGCAAATAAAATTATCTATGTCGATGACGACGCTACAGGTGCAAATGACGGCTCATCGTGGGAAAATGCTTATATTTATCTTCAGGATGCCCTGGCAGATGCAAATTCAGCAGAAAAGCA
>CAZMWN010000240.1:1537-5617 GCA_964569935.1 uncultured Pirellulales bacterium | reverse complement strand
TGCTTCATCAATGTATTCTTCTGGAACCATAACAGCAATTTCTTTTGAACCGATTGGCTGTTCTTCATGTTCGCTTATCACTGCAGGGATATCATTAGCTTCCATGAGAGTTTTGTATTCTCGAGCTTGCTCAAAATCCTCAGCAAAAGCGACAACAACATACCCTTCTAATTTAACCTGCGACTTATGAATTTTTTTTGAACGCTTTGCCATATTTTCCTCCAAAACAGACTTAATTCCCAAAAGCATTCCTCAGTACTTTAGGGTCATATTTTTCGATCCAATACATCGGCATAAGTCTTCAATTAACTTTCTTCAGAATATTTTCGTCATAATCAACCTGATTAATTATTAAAATTTGTATGTATACCTGAAAAACTGTGAAAAACTTTGGTTGTATTTTCAAGTTCATAAAAACGGGTTTTTAGTATTTGTTGTAAAAATTTAGCATTTACTACCATTTTTTTGTTGCAAATTTGGTTACTCCAATGTAATAAGAACCACAGATGATGCATCGGGCCATAAGGATATGGCACCGGATTATTACAATAATTTTATTTTTCAATAAGGAGGTCTTACGAATGGCAAAGAAAAAGGAATCTTTGATTGTAGCAAGCAAAATTAAGGCTTACATTAAGAGCAAGAAGATGATGACCTCATCTGATTCGCTTGAGGCAATCAGTGATCAGGTCTATAGTATGCTTGATGCTGCCATAGCACGAACAAAAGCAAACCGTCGTAGCACAGTTAAGGCACAAGATTTGTAAAATTAGTCCGAGATTGTTTGGTGTATTATTTGCATGCAAGGAGGCAAGATGTGCGCTAACATCTTTTGTCTACGCTACTTACGTTTGCAATATTGTCGAATGGAACAAGCCATTCCACCTCTTCAAAGGCGGAATGGCTTGTTTTGATTACGATAGACCTATAAAATAGCTATATTAGTATTAAAATTCAAGTATTTTTGATTTTTTTTGGACTTTTGCCCCTTTAATACCCGATTTATATAAAAGGTAAAGGAGCAGATACCTTATTTTCCTTTAACAATAGTTAAGATAGGGCGATTTCTTGCCGATAGAGGGTTTTATTAATAATTTGCATGTTGGTTTTTGAATCAAATGATTTCTGAACTTAGTACTTATGATTTTGGTTTTCCAAGAGGGAAACTATCACAAATCTATATTCAATTATTACTTATGGGACTTAAACAGCGGGTGAATATATGAAAATTTTCATGTTAGGCTGGGAGTTTCCACCATTCATTAGTGGAGGTCTGGGAACTGCCTGTTATGGTCTTACAAGAGCGATGGATCAGCTTGGCATGGAAGTAACATTCGTTCTCCCAAAAATGGTCGAAGACAAGTATGCAACTCACGTTAAGTTGTTAAGTCCTGGTTCTCAGCAATCCGCTTTTTCATTAAAATTCGGTGAGCTTAAAAACGTTAAATTTCACACAATAAGCTCTCCATTACAACCTTATTCAACAGCTGATGTTTATCAAAGGCAAATCGAAGAGACTTTGAGACAAAAACATCAGGCACAATTAGGCAATATCACATCGGCAAGCCAGCCTATTTCATCAATAGACTATAGCTGCGATATGTACACCGAGGTTCATCGTTATGCTGCGATTGCCGCCGAATTAGCGGAATTTGAGCATTATAACTTTGATATTGTTCACGCTCATGACTGGATGACCTATCCTGCGGGAATCACGGTTTCGGCAATAAGCGGAAAACCGCTGGTTATCCATGTACATTCGACAGAATTCGATCGCAGTGGTGAGCATGTTAACCAGATGATTTACGATATAGAACGACAGGGTATGGAGCGGGCGGATAAGATAATTGCAGTAAGCCATTTCACCCGCAATATAATCATAAGCAGATATGGAATAAGCGGTGAAAAAGTTGAGGTAGTCTATAACGGAGTCCAACGTAACGGGAGCTGGTCGTCTTTAATCGAAACCGGAATTAAAAAAGATGAGAAGATTGTTTTATTCTTAGGCAGGATTACAATGCAGAAAGGGCCGGAGTACTTTCTCCATGCTGCCAAAAAAGTTCTGAATATAATGGAAAACGTCAAGTTTGTTATGGCTGGCTCAGGAGATCTCATGCACAGATCTATTGAGTTGGCGGCAGAGCTTGGGATTGGACAAAAAGTCTTGTTTACAGGTTTTTTACGTGGTGAGGACGTACAAAAGATATATAAAATGGCTGATCTATATGTAATGCCTTCGGTGTCGGAACCATTTGGAATTGCACCATTGGAAGCCTTGGATCACGATGTTCCCGTCATAATAAGCAAGCAAAGTGGTGTATCTGAAGTATTGATGCATGCTCTAAAAGTTGACTTCTGGGATGTCAACGAAATTGCTAACAAGATTATTGCAGTGCTGAAATACCCACCGTTGCAGATGACTCTTAGAAGCCATGGAAATTTTGAGGTAAGAAAATTGCGTTGGATCGACTCAGCAGCAAAGTGTGCAAAAATCTATGAAGATTTATTGCTTCCTGTTTGAGTATCTCACAAAAAAATAACTAATAATGCATCCAGCCGGGTCTTAATTATATTCCGGCGTACAAAGTGTGTGAGAGTAGGATTATGCCCTCCGTATGTTTTTATTTTCAAGTGCATCAGCCTGTAAGATTGAGGCACTACACGGTATTTGACGAAAACGAGCATTATTTTGATGAACATAAAAACGGCTCGATATGCAGAAAGGTAGCAAACAAATGCTATCTACCAGCAAATCGTTTGCTTCTGGATATAATACGTCGTCTCAATGGCAGATTTAAAATCGCTTACAGCATAACAGGCATTCTATTAGAACAGTTGCAACAATACTCACCTGAAGTAATGAGCACTTTCGATGCTCTGGCCCAGACTGGCTGTGTCGAGTTTTTAGCTGAGACATACTATCATAGTCTGAGTTTTTTATACTCACGAAATGAATTTGTAGAGCAGATAAATAAACACATTGAAGCTATAAATTATTATTTCGGACAGACGCCGCGAGTATTTAGAAATACCGAATTGATATACAATAATGATTTAGCACTCCTGATAGAGTCTATGGATAAATTCGATGCTATTATTACAGAGGGAGCAGATCACATTTTGGGCTTTAGAAGCCCTGATTTTGTGTATCAGCCAAAAGGCTGTAATAATTTGAAACTTCTACTCAAAAACTATTCACTTAGTGATGATATCGCATTTAGATTTTCTAATCGCAGTTGGCCTCAGTGGCCTTTAACAGCTGATAAGTTCGCAAAATGGGTCAATAATGTCAATGGAAATGGCAATGTGGTCAACCTGTTTATGGACTATGAGACATTCGGTGAGCACCAATGGGAGGATACCGGTATTTTCGATTTCATGCGGCATCTTCCGGAAGAGATCCTAAAGCATCCGGATAACAGCTTTAAGACCCCGAGCGAAGTTGTACAGTCTTACGGTAACACTGATACAATCGATGTTCCACATATTATAAGCTGGGCTGATACTGAAAGAGATCTTTCGGCCTGGCTTGGGAACGCAATGCAATCCAATGCAATCCACGAGCTTTATCGCCTCGAAAGGAAAATCAAACAGACTGGTGACGAAAAAATTATTGCCGACTGGCGAAGATTACAAATATCGGACCATTTTTATTATATGTGTACAAAATACTTTGCCGATGGTGATGTACACAAATATTTTAATCCCTATGATTCGCCTTATGACTCATATATAAACTTCATGAATGTGCTCAATAGTCTCCACCGCCGTTGTTCCAAACAAGTAGATGGGGGCGAGTTATGTTCTGTACCAAAGCAGGAAACAACGAAATGTATTTTGGGGGTGGAACCACAAGAGAAAAATCCACCCAATTTTCAACCGGCAGATCGGATAACTTAAATTTTTGTTACTTGAAGCCGCTCTGGTTCCCATATCACCAAACGTTGTGTGTCTATATAATATGGTACAAGGAAAAGGTTTCCTAAGTGCCTTATATGTTATCATTGTAACGTAGTTTGGAGTAGAATTGTGTTAACATTGCAAAAAGTCAACGATGAAACAACTATTTCTTTATCAACT
>CAZMWN010000240.1:0-1527 GCA_964569935.1 uncultured Pirellulales bacterium | reverse complement strand
TGTTGACCAACGGTCGTGGAGGTTACGCATCATCTACAATTGTAGGCTGTAACACCAGAGCATATCACGGACTGCTCATTGGTTCGCTTAATCCGCCTGTAAACAGAGTAATGGCGCTGTCGAATTGCCTGGAAATGATAATATCAAAGGAGAAGGTTTTTAATCTTTCTACTTATGAATTCGGCGATAAATTTGCACCGGCAGGTTTTCGCTTTCAAAAAGGATTCCACAAAGATATCGGTGCTCATTTTGATTATGAAATTGAGAAACTTGAACTTACTAAATCTGTGTACCTTCTTAGAGATACGGATACTATCGCCTTAGTCTATGATTTTAAAAATGTTCAAAAAACAGTGGAATTTATTATGAGACCTTTTATTGGTCTGAGAAATTTCCATACTCTTCAAAAATCATATGCTCCATTGTGTTCAAGCCGGTTTGATAATGGCTTGTTAGTTCGCCATGACACACCAGAGAGTTGCCAATTGCTCTTAAACTGTCCTTCAGCAGAGTATATAAAAGATTCACAATGGTGGTTTAACTTCGTGTATCGTATTGATAAAGAGAGAGGCCAGAATTTTACTGAAGATTTATGGACACCCGGCTTTTTTAAATACCGAATTGATTCGCAAACAAGAATTGTTCTTTGGGCAAATCTGCATTTACCCACGGCGGGCCTTGATCCATCAAGTTTGATTAATACCGATATTGAGTCAACTATTCAGGATCTCCAAAAATATCAGAACAACATCAAACAGCAAGTGGATAATTCAAAACGTAGTCTCCGGCTTTCACTGGGTAATTGTAAGGTTAATAATCAAAAATTGCATGAAGCATTTAGTCTGGCTGCCGACCAATTTATTGTTAAAAACCGGGCAAAAGAAAGTTGCAGAACGACTATTTTAGCAGGGTATCCATGGTTTGCGGACTGGGGGAGAGATGCTTTTATATCTTTGCCGGGTTTGTTAGTTTCAACCGGCAGATTTGAAGAGGCATTCTCGGTACTGACAACCTTTGCCGCATCAGCAGATGGGGGCATGATTCCATCACGTTTTGATGACACAAGCAGTACAGCCTGTTTTAACAGCGTAGATGCTTCTCTTTGGTTTATCAACGCAGCTTTTCAATATCTTCAAGCCAGCGGCGATTCAAAGGGCTTCACAAAAGAACTCCTGCCGACAATTAATTTGATTATGGATTCTTACCATAAGGGCACTCGGTTTGACATTCATGCTGATGCTGATGGGCTTATAACAGCAGGGAATGAGCAAACACAACTAACCTGGATGGATGCTAAATATGAAGGCATAGCTTTTACACCCAGATGTGGTAAAGCGGTTGAAGTTAATGCTCTGTGGTATAATTGCCTTTGTCTTTTAGCACAATTCTATTCCGATCAGAATGCAAAAAATGCAAAACAGTACGAATCATTGGCAAATCAAGTTGGAAAGGCTTTTTGTGAATTATTTTGGAATGAGAAAAAAGCCTACTTAAATGATTGTATTTTACCCGATGGTTTTGTTGATG
>CAZMWN010000239.1:0-5662 GCA_964569935.1 uncultured Pirellulales bacterium | reverse complement strand
TAATCATGAATCGACCCGGCTCCAAAACGCTGTTGCCGCTTTCATCAACAATTGACATCATCTCCGGCGTAATCGTGAATATGACAGTTCGCTGCTGGCCCGGCTGAAGACGAATGCGCTGAAATCCTTTCAAAGAACAAACCGGAGTCTCAATGTAAGATTCAATGGCGCTTAGATATAGCTGTACCACTTCCTCACCGAAATATTCACCTACGTTCTTCAGGGTCACTCTCGCACGTATCGAATCTCCCTGCCGGATTCTTGCATCAGCTAATCTTATGTTGCTATATTCAAACTTCGTATAACCCAATCCAAAACCAAATGGATACAACGGCTCCTCGGTCATATATCGATATGTTCGGCCGGCCATTGAGTAATCATCGAATGGCGGCAACTGGTCGGTGGACTTCGGGAAGGTGACAGGCAAACGTCCCATGGGAGATTCGTCACCGAAAAGCACATCGGCTACGGCATTACCGCCCTGCTCGCCTGGATACCATGCGAATATAATCGCGTCCGCAAGTTCATGGACTTCCGGTATGGCGAGCGGGCTTCCACCGGTAAGCACGACAATAATCGGTTTGTCATTACTCGTACGTATCTGTCTGAGCCAGTCAACCTGATGAGTGGGTAATCCAATATCTTCGCGATCTCCATTACTCTTTGAGGCGAGGGCCGAGCCTTCTTCACCTTCCAGTTCATTTGTTATGCCCATAACCACAACTACAACATCCGCATCCCCAGCAATCCTGGCGGTCCAGGTGATAGGATTGGCGCTGGCTCGATCCATCAGGAATCCCTGCCTGTACTGGATAAAGCTGCCGGGTCTAAGCTTGCCGGTAATCCCTTCAAGAATAGTAACCAACTCGTCGCTGACACCGTGGTAGTTTCCCATCAGCATGTCAGTGTCGTTGGCACACGGGCCGGTGACAAACAAAAACCGCATATCTTTCTTCAGGGGCAGTATGTTGTTGTCGTTTTTAAGCATCACTATGGATTTGACCGCAGCTTCCCGTGCGAGCAGCTTGTGTTTCCTGCAGCGTATCACATTGGGTGAGATAGCAGAATACGGATTTCGTTGCGGCGGGTCAAACAGGCCGAGCTTGAATCGCGTTCGCAGCAGAATCGCCAATGATTTATCAATCGTTTCTTCAGTCACCAGTCCCTGGTTTACCGCTTCAACCAGATAGGCGAACGTATCGCCGCAATTGAGATTGACTCCACCATTGATAGCAAGTGCAGCGGATTCCACCGGTGAATCTGTTACATTATGTCCCCTGTTTAAATCCGAGATAGCCCAGCAATCGGACACGATATGTCCCTTGAATCCCCATTGTTCACGCAGTATCCCGTTAAGCACATTTTTACCTCCGCAGCAGGGCTCATCGTTGATGCGATTGTATGCACACATTATGGCCTCCACCTCCGCGTCAACCAATGCTTTGAAAGCCGGCAAATAAGTTTCATACATATCCTTCGGGCTAACTTGGGCGTTGAAAGAATGCCGACCGGCTTCCGGTCCACTGTGCACTGCATAATGTTTGGCACAGGCGGCGGCTTTAAGATATTTGGGATTTTTCCCCTGCAGGCCTTTGACAAATGCAGTTCCTATAACGGATGTCAGATATGGATCTTCGCCGTAAGTTTCCTGTCCGCGTCCCCATCGCGGGTCACGAAAGATATTGATATTGGGCGTCCAGAATGTCAGGCCGCCGTATTGAAGTCGCCGTCCATTCCTGATAGCAGCGTTATGCATTGCACGGGCCTCATCGGAAATCGCCGTCGATACCCGGTATATCAGGTCTTCATCGAATGTCGCAGCAAGGCCTATCGCCTGCGGAAAAACGGTGGCCCTTCCTGCTCGTGCCACGCCATGCAGACATTCATTCCACCAGTTATATTCAGGCACATTCAGTCGCTCAATCGCTGGACTGTTGTAAAGCATCTGGGAAACTTTTTCCTCTAATGTCATTCGGGAAATCAAATCCGCAACGCGTGCATCAAGCGATGCGGAAGGATTCTTATACACCATCCTTCGAGAAGGCGTAGCTGTTTTACTGACTATAGGCATAGATGTGTTACTGCTCGTAGGCGCCTCTGTTCTACTACTCATAGGCATTGTCGTTCTACTCTGCCTTCGGGATGATATCATCTGGCATGATAGATTCAATAACAGAACCACCGACAGTATTATATTCGTTATAAAAGTTGTCTTTTTCATTATTCCCTGCCTTTCTCAAACAACCCCCTCTTTCTGTACTGCCGGTTTAATAACCGGCCTATTTATTCAAAAC
Organism: uncultured Pirellulales bacterium; assembly: GCA_964569935.1. Classification (GTDB taxonomy): domain Bacteria; phylum Planctomycetota; class Phycisphaerae; order Sedimentisphaerales; family Anaerobacaceae; genus JAFGPS01. The sequence goes on along the minus strand of CAZMWN010000239.1, from coordinate 3,368 downwards.
GGAGTGTATTATACTAACTTTCAGGTCAATTCACAAGGAATTGAAATCGCCATAATTGTCAGCCGAATTGGTGGGGCCTGATAAAGATGTCCAATAATAACGGCAGAATTTACATATCAAACAAAAAATACCGCATTCTATAATTTCCAGCCCGAAAAGGATTACTAAAATACTCCGGATAATCAAGTTACACTATTGACAAACAAGGCAAAAAAAGATATAATGTTAAACAATTGGGAGGTTTATTTATTCATTATTGATTTTCGAACGGCTCCATTGATTTGATACTATTCGCGTGTCACTTAATGTAAGCCGGAACATAAATGGAGGGGATGATGAAAAACTTTCAGAGCATTTTAGTCGTATCTGCAATCGTAATGACTTTTACTGGTTCATCGGCATGGGCGGGTTTAACGAACGGCAGCTTCGAGCTTGGAACCGATCCCGGTGCATACAAGACACTCAATCCCGGAGCCACTGACATCTTCGGCTGGACTATTACCGGCCAAATTGATTATATCGGCACCTACTGGCAGGCCTCCGACGGCAACCGCTCTCTGGACCTTAGCGGACTCTCTGCCGGGAGCATTCAGCAGGACATCGACACGACTGTCGGTATGACTTACATCGTCAATTTCGATATGGCAGGTAATCCCGACGGCCTGCCAACTCTCAAACAATTGCTTCTCGAAGCGGTTGGCGTGGATGCACACGCATTTAACTTCGATATAACAGGCAAGACAACATCAAATATGGGCTGGGAGAACAAGCAGTGGTCGTTCATTGCGAACGCAAGTACAACGACACTGAAATTCACATCCCTCGTTGGTGACACCGGCTGGGGACCAGCCCTGGATAATGTCACTGTAACGGCGATCCCGGCACCAGGTGCTATTGTTCTTGTCGGTCTCGGCACTGCTGTTGTCGGCTGGCTGCGAAGATGCAGAACACTGTAAATATCAAGCAATAGCGAAATAAATCATCAGGGCTGTGAATATCAATCACAGCCTTTTTTTTATACCTTATGCTCGTGTTTCGTGAATCGTATCTCATACGAAAAATCCTAAGCACTAAGCACGATAATCGAACTCAAAACGTACAGCTGATAGGGTAAAGAAAAACGAAACATGAATCATTAGATACAAACAGCGAATTTAATATGCCGGCGGTGCCATCTCGCATTTGAGGACGGACATAATTAACAGCACGAGCAGAATAAGCAGGACTACCCACAGAACGTGTATGTATCTGGTTCGAAATGCATCTTTCTTGCTCATAATCTCGACCTCCCTTTCGCCGCGTCATTATATCGATTGTGTACACGTAATCAACGGAAAAAATGAATCCGCAATAAATTGCGGGGCTAAACACAGATTCCAGGTTTCGCAGGAATCAGAAGTATCGAGAATCCAGAATTGAGATACGAGTTATTAAAACATCATTGAATCGGCGTAGATGTCCTGGAAGTCAGGCTCATGAGCGATTTCGACATATTCGATTTTGCGAGCTAATTCGCGGGCGTGGTCCCGGCTCTGGCGGGATAAAAGAATCATCTGGGCACCGGAGGCGGCGGCATTGCCGATGAAATGAAGCCGTTGGGTATCACCCGTCGGCAAAAGGCCGATATGCAGGGCACTTTCGGGGCGGATATAATTACCGAATGCACCTGCTAAAAAAATCTGCTCGACATCGGCTTCTGTGATATCGAGTTTTTTTATAAGGATTCTTATGCCGGCCCGGATAGCGGCTTTTGCCAACTGCACCTGGCGAATGTCCCTTTGTGTCAGGACAATATCCCGCTCGTTATCGTTAATTGCTCTGGAGAGAATAAAACCTAATTGATTATCTTTTTTGATTATACGTGATATAATTGCCGGCGGCAGCATGTTGCGAAGCGTGTCCGGCTGGTTGAACCGGCCGGTGACATCAACAATCCCAAAATCCAGAAGTACCGAGACGGCATCAATCAGGCCCGAGCCGCATATCGAATGCGGCGGGCAATCGCCTATAACATCCAGATCGATATCGTCCTGGCTTACAACGACCGCTTCGATAGCACCTTCGGCCGCCCTGCTGCCGCAACTTATTCTTGCCCCTTCCAGCGCTGGTCCCGCTGCGCAGCTTGCGGCGAATAGTTTGTCCCCGGCGCCGAGTACAATCTCGCCGTTGGTGCCGATATCAACAACCAATGTCACCTTCTCGGCAGAGTCGATATTTGCCGCCAATGCGACGGCGGTGATATCCGAGCCGACGAAACCGGCGATATTCTCGACGGTGTGGATATTGCCCTGCCGGTTTATTTCTACACCTAACTGCTCGGCGGGCGAATCATAGGCATCGAGCGAATGGGCCTTGTACGGCGCCTGGCCGAGCTGGGTTATCGGGAACTGGAGGAAGATATGATTCATCGTCGTATTGCCGACGGCACAGAGTTCGTATATATCATCGGCGGTGATTGATGCTTTTTTGCAGAGCCTTACAATTAGGTCATTTATGCAGTCGATTATAGTTTTGTTAAGATGGGCAAGTTTTTCGGCCGTCTGGGCGTATGCGATTCTGCTGATAACATCGTCGCCAAATGATGTTTGCGGATTGAGAGCGGATTCCGTGGCCGAGCATGTACCGTCGGCCATATTGATAAGCTTTACCACTACTGTCGTTGTACCTATATCGACGGCCAAGCCGTAAATCTGTTCTGCTGTGGTTTTTTTACAAAGCTCCTCGTATATTGTCAGAGAAGGTTCGATTTTTGCGTCGATGCCGTGCTCGAGGATCTGCTGCTCGAAATATCTGGATTGGGAGGGGATGCTTACGAGAAGGTCGCTCTGGATACGATACTGGCAAGCGAGGACATGCCGGTGTTCCGGCTCTAAATATACGAGGCATTTTTTGCAGGTTCCCCTGCCGCCGCAAGAGGTATTTATTATAATTCCCGCCTGACCTGCGGCCTCGATAAGTGTCGCACCAGCATGAATGGATATTTGTTTGCCGTCAGGCTTAAAAGTGATTGTGAAATGTTTCATTTACCGTATTGCGCATGTCATACGCGATACTCAATAGACACCAGTTAAACCGGTTATCAGGCGATTTTGTGCCGAATTTTCCACTTGGCGCGTCTTTTTTTACTGCCCACTTTGCGTCTACGTCTGGATTTTGCCATCTATTTCTCCACAAACAACGAAAAATCTTTATTGTAAAAAGCTTTCAAGTCCTTCGAATATATGATAATATAATTGGTTTGAAAAGCAAAAAACAAAATTTAACAATTGTTTACGGGGAAAAACGGCGTTTATATTATGCGGAGATCTTAGGTACCTGGCACTTTCAGCTTTATCAGGTGTCGGTGTGAATTGTGTTCCGGGTTGTTG
>CAZMWN010000238.1:0-5675 GCA_964569935.1 uncultured Pirellulales bacterium | reverse complement strand
TGAATCTGCATCTCGAAAAGGGTGCGGTTATCCAGTTTAGTGAAAATTACGACGATTTTCCCCTGATACAATCCACGTGGGAAGGCCGGCCGAGAGTCCAGTGTATGTCTCCGCTATACGGGAAAAATCTGGAAAATATTGCCGTCACCGGCCAAGGGATTATCGACGGAGCCGGACAGGCGTGGCGGCCGGTCAAGAAATTCAAGATGACGGACCGGCAGTGGGAAAAGCTTATTGCTTCCGGCGGAGTATTGAACGAAGCGGGGGACATGTGGTGGCCGACCGAAGAGGCGTTGAATGGGCCGCGGATATTGGCGTCGATGCGGGGCCGGGATAATGTGACACTGGAGGATTACGCCTCCGTGCGCTCGTATCTGCGTCCGGTTATGGTCGCTCTGATTGAATGTAAGAATGCCCTGTTGGATGGGCCTACCTTTCAAAATTCTCCGGCCTGGAATATTCATCCGATGCTGTGTGAGAATATGATTATTCGGAATATCAATGTCAGGAATCCCTGGTATTCCCAGAACGGAGACGGGCTTGATTTGGAATCGTGCCGGAATGTCATTGTCACCAACTGCCGCTTTGACGTGGGCGATGACGCCATTTGCCTGAAGTCCGGCAGGGACGAATACGGCCGACGCAGAGGCAAACCGAGCGAGAATATCGTGGTCAGCGACTGCACGGTGTATCACGGGCACGGCGGATTTGTAGTCGGCAGTGAAATGTCCGGCGGCGTGCGGAATATCTTCGTGCGCAACTGCACGTTTATCGGTACGGATGTCGGGCTGCGGTTCAAGAGCACGCGGGGACGCGGCGGGATCGTGGAGAATATCTTTATTGAAGATATCCGGATGTCCGACATTGCAACGGAGGCCATTCGCTTCAATATGTATTACGGCGGCCAGGCCCCCATCCCGGAAGATGATGACGATGGGCAGGATTTGGCAGCCCGGCGGGACGTTTTTCCCGTCAATGAGGGGACGCCGCAGTTCCGGAAAATTTATTGTAAAAATATTACCTGCCGCGGGGCCGCCGGGGCCGTGTTGCTGCAGGGCCTGCCGGAGATGCCGATCCGGGAGATCGAGATGGAGAATGTATTGATTTCCGCCGGGACCGGTGTTGTGTGTGCCGACGCGGAGCGGATAAATTTCTCAAATGTCAGAATTTTGCCGGAGCAACTTCCTGCCTTTTCGTTGTATGACAGCCGCAACGTAACAATGCAGGATGTCAGCGGGCCGTCTGATGGCGTTTTCGTGAGACTTCAGGGGGATAAAACGAAAGAGATTCATTTGAAGGGTCCAAATGTCTCCCAAATCAAAGACCGCATCCAATTGGGAAAAGGCGTCCAACTGGATGCCATCATAATGTCACCCTAAGAATCAACCTGATATAGGTGCGTTTAATTTTTTCTTTTGGTTTCGAGCTCAGCCGAAAAAGTTCATATGACGGTTAACTTGATTGCTTTTGCAGATGAGCGATTTCAAATCTGTATGAGTTTGGTATAGGGGTGCTCTGGAAGGTTCAGAATTTTAAGGAATTTTTTGTGGAGTTGTTGTTCGATTTTGACGGAAGCCGATTTTGTTGGTCCGTTCAAAGGAATCTGCCCACCGGCATAAGTTTTGTGTCCTCCGCCGGTACCGCTTTTACCAACGATGCTTTTAATCATCTTGTCCACCTCCAGATTTTCATTAGTTGTTCTGATTGATATCAGAATTTTTTGGTCACTGAAACCGTAGCAGATTGTACATGTCGCACTATCGTCACGGAGCAGCAGGTCTGCTACCTCGCTAATCATGTCGGTGTTGTTCACGTGTCCGAGAGCTGTGATAATGACGCTGTTTTGATAGACGCGGGCGTTTTTCAATGCGTTCGCCAGAAGCTGGAAATATTCACGGTCGAAACTTCCCCGCTGGATCTGGCTGAGCATCCGCTTATTGGCCAGCGGATACAGAAAGTAAATGGCATCCATATCCGCCTTAATGGTTTCCCTTCCTAAATCCTGGGTATCGGAACGGATGCCGTAAAACAGGGCTGTGGCCAGTTGCGTATCAATATTTATTTCCATTTGTTTGAGATATTCGCAAAGAATTGTACTGGTAGAGCCGTAATCCCGCCTTATATCGGTGAATATGCACTGCCGTGTTTCCGGGTGCATAGGATGATGGTCTATTACTATATCCGGGATAAAATCTTCAGGCAGCGAGTTATTGCCTGTTTTGGGTTGCGTGTCCACCATGCAGATCAGATCAAATCTTGTTAGATTGATATCGTTTAGTGGGCGTAAGTTCACACTCAAGTATCGTACCAAAGCTTTATTTTCCGCCCGACCAATCGAGCCGCCATAAGTAAGGGTGCACTGAGCCTCTGTTTGGCTGTTTGCAATCTTTCGAAGGCCGAGAGCGGCGGCGATGGAGTCCGGATCGGGATTATCCTGCATGACTATCAGGACGGACTGTGATTTTTTCAGGAGATCTACAAGTGATTCTGCCTTGGTATCGGTTTTTTGTGATATCTTCATATAGTTGAATCCTCTTGGTTATAATAGTTTGCAATAGTTTACATGATAATCCACAGGGGAGCATAACCTTTTTTAAGATAGCATTTCGTTCTTTAATATCCAAGATATTCTTGAGGATGAAAAGAATAATTGATAGTCTGATGTAGATAATTGGGAAATTTCCGTTTATATTCTAAACGCTCGGGAAATTTGAAAGGATAAGCAATTAAACGAGCAGATGGATTTTAATAGCCACGTTGGCGGAATTATTATGAAGGTATGCATTGGGCTTGATTTGGAAGTTCAACAAGCCTGGATTGGGGTATAGATGTGAAGCAAAAGAAGACAAAACGACGTAAACGCATCAAAAGGATTCTTCTTGGATGCCTTCTCGCGTTCATACTTGTTATGGTAATAATTTCGTACGGACCGGTGAGAACGATGGCATCACTTGAGCGGGTGGATGATTATCCGCTTTTCGTGATGCGGTATCATGGTGATTACTTCTTTGACTGGTTCTCGGAGCATGGTATAGACTGGCCGCTCTTTAAGAAGATATATGAAGCTGTGAATCCGGATGCTTGCACAAGTTTTGCGGGCTTTGGTGACGTGAATAACGCCGTATTCGGCAGGAACTTCGATTGGGTACATCGCTCCTCTTTATTGCTTTTTACAGACCCGTCCGATGGGTATGCTTCGGTCTCGATGGTGGACCTCTATTATTTTGGTCTTGAAGGGATGCAGGATATTCCATGGTCAAAGCGGTTTAATCTGCTGGGAACTCCTTATGCGATTATGGATGGTATGAATGAGTGGGGTGTTGCTGTCGGTCAAAATGCCGTACCGAAGAGAGAACTGCCTTATGATCCGAACAGGCCGACACTGATTTCCAATCAGTTGATGCGTGCCGTTCTGGATCATGCAAGGGATGTGAACGATGCGGTGGCTCTGATTCAACAGTATAATCCTTTCTTTCCAGTTGTTTACTGCCATCTTCACATCGCTGATGTATCGGGGGACTCTGCGGTGGTCGAGTATGTGGACGGCAGGGCAGTTATTATTCGCAACGATGAACCCTGGCAAATCTCAACCAACTTTTTACTTTCCGAAACCGTGCCGGTACCGGCGACGTTGAACTACTGGAGATACAATAAAATTAGTGAGCATCTCGGCAAAACTGAGGGACATATATCACAGGATGAGGCAATGAGCTTACTACAAGGCGCGTCACAGGATGGTACCGTATGGTCTGTCGTCTATAATCTCAGCACAGGCACTATTCAGGTTGCTATGGGCAGGGATTACGAACAGGTCCACACCTTCGGGCTCCAGATGAAAAAGCGTGATAAATAGAACGGTATTATAGCTATGAATATTTTGGATAGTTTTCATACCGAAAGGCTTTCTGCAGAGCGACTGGAGGAGGGCCATTTGGAGTTCATACATCGAATGCATCAGGATGAGCGGGTGATGGCCTACCTCGGCGGTAAACGTTCCCACGAACAAACCATGGAATATATGGAACAGAATCTGGCCCACTGGGATAAATATGGATACGGTATTTGGGTACTGCGAGAAAATGCGACGGGAATATTTGCCGGTCGAGGAGGACTGCGAAACGTGATAATAGGTGGAAGGGACGAGGTGGAAGTTGCGTATGGTTTGGTGCCTGAATTCTGGAATAGAGGCTTGGCGACGGAGTTTGTCAGGGCCGTTGTGAGGATAGGATTATCCGAACTGGGGCTATCAGGTCTGGTTTGTGTAATAAATCCAGATAATATAGCTTCACTACGTGTTATGGAAAAAGCCGGCTTTGACTTTGAGCGCGATGTAATTTATAAAGATGAACCACATTTGCTCTTCCGGCATGACAATAGCGAGCACTGATGTTATAATCTTCCTTAAGCATTCGGGCGAAGCTTTAGAGACTAAGGAGCAATAATATTTGAATATTTAACTTGTGTCTGAATATGTGAAACTTGGCCGATCAACTTGAAATAAGCCTTAACAACATGTTTGAGATTTCCGGCAGGCTCGAAAGAATATTGAAATAGTCAATGTTGTATTCCTCGTATATATTCGGCAGTTTAGATTACAATGCCACTTACCGGAGAAGTTATAAAGGGGCGAGATGAATATCGAAAATATTACCAATCAATTTATAGAAGCAATCAACCAGCATGACGTCGAGGCTATCTGCCAACTGATGACCGAAGACCACACCTTCATAGATTCGGGAGGGGATGTTTATACTGGTATTGAAAAGATGCGGCAGGCTTGGAGCGATTATTTTAAGATGTTTCCGGATTATAAAATTGATGCTCCCGAATTCGTTGTCTCCGGTGACAATATTATCCTGCTGGGCAGGGCATCGGGGACATATTCTGTCGATGGGACTATGAAGGCTGAAAATCACTGGGAAATACCGGCGGCGTGGAAGGCCGTTGTTGCCGACGACAAAGTCAAACATTGGCAGGTTTTCGCTGATAACGCCCCTGTAATGGAAATCATGATAAAGATTAAAAATGATTAGAGAGTAAATACATCTGTTATAGTTTGTTTACTTAACTTAATTTTATAATCTTAATTTTCTCGGATAGCTTGTTAAATACAACAGGAGGTGAATTTATGAAATACCGAGAATTGGGACGTACAGGCTGGAAGGTTTCCGAGGTGAGTTTTGGAGCCTGGGCGATTGGCGGAACATGGGGCCCGGTCGAAGACAGCGAATCGTTGGCGGCGTTATACAAGGCTGTTGAGATGGGTGTCAATTTTATTGATACCGCCGATGTCTATGGCGATGGTCGCAGCGAAAGACTTGTGGCGCAGCTTTGCCGGGAGCATAAAGAAAAAATCTATGTTACTACAAAGGCCGGTCGGCGGTTAAATCCGCACACGGCAGAAGGATATAATCGCAAGAACCTCACAGCTTTTATCGAACGGAGCCTGAAGAACCTGGATACCGAAGCTATCGATTTGCTGCAACTGCATTGTCCCTGCCCTGAAGTTTATTATATGCCGGAGGTTTTCGGTATCGTTGATGATTTGGTGGAAGTGGGTAAGATTCGTTACTACGGCGTGAGCGTTGAAAAGGTCGAGGAAGCACTTAAGGCAATAGAATATCCAAACGTTCAAAGCGTGCAAATAATTTTCAATATGTTCCGGCATAGGCCGG
>CAZMWN010000237.1:0-5685 GCA_964569935.1 uncultured Pirellulales bacterium | reverse complement strand
ACCTGGCGTAAAGGAGCATAAATGGGACCTGTATTAAATGGGTTGATGAAACTTCAAAGCATTGAAAATCGCCTCCGAGTCGAAAAGGCAAAACTTACAAGGTGCAGAAGGAATGTAATCATTCAGGAAAACCTAATCAGAAGCCTCCAAAACGCCCTTGAAGCAAAAAAAGAGGAATTACAACTAAGCAAGGTCCAGTGCGATCGGCTGGAATTAGAGCTTAAAAGCAATGACGAAACTATAACCAAGTTAAGAACATCCCTCAACAGCGCAAAGACCAATAAGGAATATGCCGCCCTGCTCACACAACTCAATACAATGAAGGCCGATAATTCCAAGGTCGAAACTCAAACTCTTGAATTATTAAAAGATATTGAGGCGGATGAAGCTGAATGCGAAGAAATTCAAAAACAGATAGATGAGCAAAAACAAACACTTGAGCAGACCCGAAAAGAAAGCGAGACACTGGCAACTAAATACCAGAAACAAATAAATGAAATCCAGGTAGAATGGGACAAAATTGCTCAATCAGTACCAGCAGATAAGTTGGAGATATTCAATCGTGTAGCCGAGACATACGATGGTCAGGCTGTCGTAGGAGTTGAGCAGCAGGAAGGCAATAAGGGGGTTTATAGTTGTGGCGGTTGTTTCATGGGTGTCCCCGCTGAATCTGTCAATATGCTCATGACCAGAGATGATATAATCCGTTGTCCAAACTGCACACGGATACTTGTGCTTAGCGATGAGCATGAAACTTAGAAATTAAAACCACAAAATTCCTCCTATATCAGGCATGTACTCGAATCTAATTTTCATATACTATAGGGAGTAATACAATTGCCGGATAAAGTAATCGTTCACATAGACGGAGGCAGCAGAGGCAATCCGGGCCCGGCCGCTGCCGGTTTTATTATTACAAATCCTGCCGGCAATCAAATAGAAGCGAAAGCCTTTTTTTTAGGCCGAGCCACAAACAATGTAGCTGAATACACTGCCTTAATAAAAGCTCTCGAGGCGACAAAACAAATCGGCGCGGAACATTTAACGGTTTTCAGTGACAGTGAACTGCTTGTCAGACAAATTAACGGCAAATACAAGGTAAAAAGCGAACAGATTAAACCACTTTTCCAACAGGCCATCGGCCTTCTCCAGCAGTTCGATAACTGGAAGTTACAACATGTTATGAGGGAAAAAAACAAAGATGCCGATAGGCTTGTAAACCAGGCTTTGAATCTTAAGCAAGACACTGAAAACGAACCGGAACCTACCATCCAAAATGAAAAACCCGTAAGGCTTGGTGTACTGATAAGCGGCGGTGGCACTACTTTAATGAACATTCTCGAATACATCAAAGAAGGTCGGCTCAACGCCCAAGTGACTGTCGTAATAAGCTCTCGCTCGACTGTGGCCGGCGTTGAGAGAGCCAAAAATGCCGGACTCGATGTCAAAATAATCCGCAAAAAAGACTTTACCAATATAGATAAATTCAGCAAACAAATCGAAAAAGAGCTTACGGCCGCTAAAGTTGACCTGGTTATACAGGGTGGCTGGCTCTGCCTGTGGAAAATACCTAAACAGTATGAAAACCGCGTGATGAATATACATCCGGCTTTGCTGCCGAGCTTCGGCGGAAAAGGGAAGTGGGGACATCATGTCCACGAGGCTGTTCTAAATGCAGGATGCAAAGTCAGCGGCTGTACCGTACATTTTTGTACGAACGAATACGATAAAGGACCTATTATCGTCCAGCGAACATGCCCGGTCAAGGAAGGAGATAATCCCGATACTCTCGCAGCGAGAGTTTTTGAACAGGAGTGCATTGCATATCCGGAGGCTATAAGATTATTCGCTTCAGGTAAACTGATTGTTCAAAATAACGGCACCGTAAAAATAAAACCGTAACGCATCCGCTGCAAAACTATACAAACTTCGGCCTCTTTTTTGCCCATTTAAATATATATGGTGCCGTCTTAATAGTCACGCACGATAACCGCATCTTCTCCGACCATATATCGATCAGAGCCTTGAATTTTTAGATTATAGACCTTGCCTATATACGGTGACGGCCGTTTCGTGATGCTCTTTATTCCAACCATACCTCTTGCAGTTTTCAAATTCATTCCTGCCAAGAGCTTTTTAAATGAAATCCATCGCCCGGTTTCTGTCATAAAGTAATGGTTCTCGGCGACAGTGATACTTTTACCGCTTTCAAGCAAAACATCGTACAAGGTAAATGTCCCTTCATGCTCCTGCACTTCTTCAATTCTATTTATGCCGTCAGTGCTTTGTCCAATGTCTGCTTTTAATATTGGAATAAAAGAACCGTTGATCCAGATAAGCGTTTGGCCTGTGAAACAGGCTCTGCCTTTACCCTTAATGGTATCGAATTTCCAGATATCGCCTATAGTTATATTGCCCTGGTGATCTATTTCATCAATCCGCCAGAAATATTTTTGAGCATACTCAAGAATGCCGGGATAAAAACTTGTGTTTCTCTGGTTTACACTAACAAGTACATCTCCTGGAACATTAATATTAGACTGTTGGACATCATTGTAATCAGTTCCAAGATAAACAGTATGTAAAACCGCACCGGAACCGGCGTTCCAGATTAATGTGGTATTTACATCAACACTGATAGCCTTATCCATAGGACTGGGGTTTGAAGCCTGATCAGGCAATGTGTATTGTTGTCGTGGTGAGAGGCTGGCTTCCTGTGTGCCGCCATAAGCACCCATATTGATAATCCCGCCGTTAGGAAAACACTCAAGGCCGATTGGGGCATTGGGATCACCTGCATCAATGCAGGGACTGGTGACATCATCAATTACCCAGCTTTGGCCGACCGGGTTCCATCGGCCCGCATGTGATTTTAAGTGGTAGTCATCGTTATTCGGGTCGGCAAATAAAGGATCAACCTCGATATTTCCCTGACCTGTGAAACCGCCCTGTACATCGCTATAGAGGACTGTTACAGATTCGCTTGGAGTCTTTTGTATTTCATCGGGTGTGTTACTCCACAGAATGCAATTGTTAATTATCAATAGACCTCTCAGAGATTCTACGCTTTCATATCTATAATTGAATATTCCGCCACCGGCGTTTTCTGCAAAATTGGCACTTAACGTGCAGTTGTTCAGATACATGGCACTGTAATAGTTATCAGTCGTGCTTGCGATTCTATAGGTCCTGTATGGCATAACTCTCTCGTTTTGAATTGCTCCGCCATTTCTTGCCGAATTCCTGCTGAATATACAATTTGTAAACCTCACATGATTGCTTCTATTGATATTATTGAAAATTGCACCACCATCAAAGATTGCTGTATTCCCTTTAAACGTGCAGTTGAAAAATGTTGATACGCCGCTGTCATTATATACCGCCCCACCACTGTGTCCTACAAAGTTGCCATTAAAATGACAATCGGCTAACGTTATGGTACCACCGCTATTGTAAATCCCACCACCAACATATGCTGAGTTGTGGTTGAAGGTGCAGTTAGTCATTACCGGCTCACTCCTGGCATTGTAAATCCCACCACCAGTATAACCCGCCGTGTTTTCCGTAAAAGTACAGTTTAGAAGATTTGGCTTGCTAAAATCATTGTAAATCCCGCCACCTTCTTCAGTAAAAAACCCACTGCCGTCACCAGATGCGGAATTTGTGATAAAAGCGCAGTTAAAAAGACTCGGATTACTGTAACTATTGAACATCCCGCCGCCGTATTCATCTGCTGAGTTCTCAAGGAAAGTGCAATCAGTTAATATTGGACTGCTGTAATAATTAAACATCCCCGCCCCGGCGCGTCCATTGTTAGCTATGAAGGTGCAATTTATCAACGTCGGGCTACTACAATCGTTATACATTCCACCACCCCGGTCGAGATAGTCAATGGCTTCTAAACTATAACTGTCGATATGGCCTCCGGCTGTAATAGTTACTCCATCAAGTACAGCAGTCTGACCTATTCTATTGCTCGTTACAACGTGGTAGCTGTTATCAGAGATATTCATTGATTCCAGTCCGTCATCTTGCTTGAGGTCGCCGCTAAGAATAGTCTTGTATAATTCAATATCCCTAGCATTTAGATCTGGTTCACGTAGGCCGGCAAAACCTCCTTTGATGGTGATATTGTCGATAAGTTGAAATGTTTCTCCCCTATCACCGGGAGTTTGTTCGGCTCCCTGGTCGGGTTTGTATGTTCCTGCGGCGACTCGTATTTCGATTGGTTTTTCCGAATCATTCGCATCGGCCAAAGCATCCTGCAGATAGACGTAAGCATTCTCCCAGCTTGTGCCGTCATTTAAACCAACAGTATCGTTATCGACATAGATGATTTTGCCGAATACTGCCGGGCACACCACTGTTAGTAACAGCAGATACAACAAAGAATTGAAAAGAATTGATTTGCCTCGCATTTTCCTATCCCTCGTTAAGATAACAGATGACAGACGACAGATGACAGAGAACAGATTACAAAAAATTTGTCTTTCATCCCTCGTCCATCTTCAATCGTCCTACTTGATTTTTAAGGCGGGATTGGTATGAATGCGGAGGTAATATAAATATAATGACGGTGAAAATTATGATATTATAAATTACCGCCTCAATGAGATTATATTAACACAAAGCTACATGCCTTTGCAAGATAATTCCTGCAATTTTTACCGTAATTTCAAAAGGTAGTGAGATTTCATGCGGGATAAACGTAGCAAACGTAGATTTAACCGAAGCCGATAGTATCAGAGACTCTCGAAGTCTCAGGCTGAAAAAGCCCGACATCAATATTAAAAACCGACAAAATGATTTTTACTTCGACTTTGCTGCAGCGGCTTCACTTTCCTTCGGCTCCTTCACTTGGAAACCGTCGAGCTTTAGATGCTCCTCATCCTGGACATCAATTTTTATGAGATTTTTGCCCTCGAACTTACCCGCCAATACAGCTTCCGAAAGCGGGTCCTCTATATAATGCTCGATTGCTCTTCGCAGAGGCCTGGCCCCAAACTCAGGATTGTAACCCTTATCGATAAGGAATTCCTTGGCCTGTTCAGAAAGTTCCAGCTTCAAGCCATGTTCGGTCAGTCGCTTGAATACCTTTGCAAGTTCGTAGTCAACGATAGTCACCAAATCTTCTCTTGTTAATGCCTTGAAGACAATTGTGTCATCAACACGGTTCAAAAACTCCGGCCTGAAGTGATGTTCCACCTCTTTTTGGAGGACATCTTTCATCTTCTCATAGTCCGCTTCAGGAGTTTTCTTGCCGAAACCAAAACCGCTGCTGTTTTTGATCAACTCGGCACCGATATTGCTGGTCATAATCAGAATAACATTCTTAAAATCAATACCTCGGCCGAAACTGTCTGTCAGCCGACCTTCATCCATTATCTGCAGCAACATGTTGTAAACATCCGGATGTGCCTTTTCAATTTCATCCAGGAGCAGTACCGAATACGGCCGTCGTCTGATTCTTTCGGTCAATTGTCCCCCTTCTTCATACCCCACATATCCTGGAGGTGCACCGACAAGACGACTGACGTTGTGCTTTTCCATGAATTCGCTCATGTCCAGGCGGATAAGGGAATTCCTATCACTGAACATAAACTCCGCCAGAGCCTGAGCAAGCAGCGTTTTTCCAACGCCGCTGGGCCCGAGGAATATAAAGCAGCCCATCGGACGATTCGGGTC
>CAZMWN010000236.1:0-5700 GCA_964569935.1 uncultured Pirellulales bacterium | reverse complement strand
AACAATCAAAGTGACCCGGCACCAATTGAGCAAATTCCATGCCCGACCGGTGCGGGGCGGTCGGTATATTTTATGGACGACACCCTGCAACAACTAACGCCTTCACAAAAAAAAGCTGTCTATCATAAAGATGGGCCGCTGCTTGTTATCGCCGGGCCGGGCAGTGGTAAAACCCGCGTCATCACATATCGAATCGCAGCACTGGTAGACTCAGGAGTTCGGCCATATAATATATGTGCAATAACCTTTACGAACAAGGCAGCTGAGGAAATGCGCCAAAGGGCTTTTACACTTGGCGCCTCTGCGGGTGCTCATATCAGCACTTTTCACTCTTTATGTGTCAAGATTCTTCGTCAATACGCTGATGTGGCTGGTATCGGTCCCACCTTTAGCGTATATGACGAATCCGACCAGGCTAAATGTATCAAGCAGGCAGTCAAAGATTGTAGGCTTGATGCGTCTAACTTTTCTCCTGCTCGAATGCTTGATGCGATTTCCACCTTGAAAAATAAGCTGATAGATGCCGAATCTTTTAGGAGTGAGGCTGACGATTTCTTCTCAAGTAAATTAGCTGAAATATATGTGACCTATCAGAATATCTTGAACGAGCGAAATGGCCTGGATTTTGATGATCTGCTTATGAAAACCGCTTTTCTATTACAAGACTGCCCGGATGTTTGCTGTGAGCTTAACGAACGCTTTAAGTTCCTTCTGATTGACGAATATCAGGATACTAATCACGCTCAGTACAGTATTGCCAAAGCTCTTGTCTCGCAACACAATAATATTTGTGCAACCGGCGATCCCGATCAATCTATCTATCGATGGCGTGGTGCTGATATCCGTAATATATTAGCCTTCGAACACGATTGGCCTGATGCTACTATTGTGAAACTTGAAGAAAATTTTCGAAGCGCCGCAAATATACTTACAGATGCTGATGCTTTAATCGCATATAACCGCAATCGAAAAGAGAAAAAGCTTGTTCCCACTAAACCTGCTTCCGGAGATGTTGGTGTCACGACCTACGAGGATGAAACAGAAGAGGCTCAGGCTGTTGCCCGGCAGATAAAAGGATTGAATCAAAAGGGCACCTCTCTCAAGGATATTGCCGTGTTCTATCGTGTTAATTCTATGAGCCGTGTGCTCGAAGAGGCTTTTATTCATAATAAAATATCTTATCAGATTGTTCGGGGTGTAGAATTCTACAGGAGAAAGGAAATCCGCGACCTGCTTGCCTATATGAAAATCCTTGTCAATCCGGATGATGAAATTGCGTTGTTGCGTATTATTAATACTCCGCCACGCGGAATAGGAAAGGTAACGACAGATAAAGTTCGAGCCTATGCCGCTCGGAATAGAATCTCTTTTTTTGAGGCGCTGAAGAAGGCTGAGCATATCAAAACTATTTCCAACGCTGCACAAGCAAAACTCGCTGTTTTTGTAAATATGCTGGAACAATTCAAAAAAGATATTTCAGGCCCAGTTGCATCGCTTGCCGAACGTGTTTTTACAGAATCGGGATTATCCGAATCTCTTCGTGCATTAGGCTCTGAGGGCCAAAGCAATCTGGAGAATGTAAACGAGCTGATTAACTCTGCGGTACAATATGACCAGAAGGCTGAAGAACCTTCGCTGCTCGATTATATACAGCAAATATCACTTTTTAGTGACACTGATGCATATGATGCTTCAAGCGAATGTGTTGCATTGATGACACTGCATGCTGCAAAAGGTCTCGAATTTGATAATGTCTTTATTGTTGGTGTCGAGGAAGGCTTATTACCGCACGAAAGGACTAATACAACCGAAGATGATGAAGAGATGGAAGAAGAGCGGCGGCTCCTTTTCGTTGGTATAACCCGTGCTATGACAGGCTTACATATTAGCTATGCCAGATACCGAACAGTACGAGGACAAATGTTGAGAACAATCCCGTCACGGTTTCTTTTTGAACTTGGCCGGGAGATTGCGGGACAGACTGAAGACAACGGATATAATGATGTCGATAATTGCAACCGAAGTGAATCTGGTTTTATGCCCGGTCAGTTAGTACGGCACAATTCTTTCGGGCTTGGCAGAATCGAAAAGTTCATCGATATGGGTGAAAACAGCGTTGTTGTTGTCAAATTTAATACTGGGCAGACAAAATCACTAATTGTACAATACGCCAACCTTTCAAAGATTGAAAAATAGTTTTGAGCATGATTTAATAGATCTTATGTAAATTTAAAAGGGATTGTTGTGTGAATGAATCAGAGATTAAATTCTATTACAAGAACGTATTCGCTGATGTTATTGGTAACGAGCACGGTATAACACCTGTACAGTTCAAGGCTCTTGCCGAGAAAACTTCACCCTTAATTTTAAAACTAAACGAAGGACGAAAAAACAGTAAAACTCCCTATCGAGACCTGCCTTTTAATACTGAAATATCTCAACAGGTGAAAGAATTGGTTGCACAACTCCATGATGGATGTGAAAACCTTGTTGTCTTGGGAATTGGTGGTTCGGCCCTTGGTAATATTGCTTTGCAGACTGCACTTAATCCGTATATGTACAATATTGACCATAAGCAAAGGAAGGGCCCTCGTTTATTTGTCTTTGACAATGTTGATCCTCCACAATTAACGTCATTTCTGGACTGGCTCGGTGACGGACTTGAAAAGACTGTTTTCAACGTCATTAGTAAATCCGGCCAAACTTCTGAGACCGCAAGTCAGTTTCTTATTGTTCGTCAAATGCTGTTAGATAAGCTCGGCCCCGAAAGCCTGAGTGAGCATATAGTTACAACAACTGATACAAATCAAGGTATACTTCGCAAGATAGCTGATGAATTAAACTTGCGATGCCTTGAGGTTCCCGATGGTGTTGGTGGTAGGTTTAGCGTTTTGAGTGCAGTTGGTCTGTTTAGTGCCGCCATGTGTGGTGTAGATATAGATTCGCTTCTGGCTGGTGCCCGCGACATGGACAGACGAGTTAGCAGTGAAGATTTTTATCAGAATCCTGCCGCTATAAATGCAGCAATAAATTATCACTTCTACAACGAGGGCAATAAAATTTCTGTCATGATGCCGTATAGCTATGCCCTGAAGGATTTGGCTGATTGGTATCGGCAGCTCTGGGCGGAGAGTCTTGGTAAAAAGGAAGATTTGGCAGGAAATGAAATAATTGTAGGTCCTACACCGGTTAAAGCCCTTGGTACTACCGACCAGCATAGCCAGGTACAGTTGTATCGTGAAGGTCCCAATGACAAGCTTTTTACGTTTCTGCAGGTTAAGAATTTCGACAAAGACCTCAAAATAGGCCCAGCGCCGGATTGTGCCCCTGAGCTTGATTTTCTTGCCAGAAAAGATTTGAGCATATTGCTCAACAACGAAAAGATAGCTACCGAATATGCACTTCTTGATAGCGAACGTCCCTGTTTGACGGTTTTTTTCGATAGAGTTAATGCTTATAGTGTTGGCCAGTTTATATATTTATTTGAAGTGACAACGTCTTTCGCTGGAGCATTGTTTAATATTAATCCTTACGACCAACCTGCGGTTCAATTGGGCAAGAAAGCTACATTTGCTCTGATGGGCAAGCCCAGTTATGAAGATTTAGCGAGGCAGATTCAGCCGTTTAGAGATGTTGATGAAGAATTTGTGGTATAAGGTACATTAAGTTAAAATTGTGGGATGTTAGGTGCGGAAATGAATTATGCTGTAATAATGGCGGGGGGAACGGGAAAAAGGTTATGGCCGCTTAGTCGGGAAAAACGTCCCAAACAGGTCTTAAAGCTCCTTGAGGGTGAAACTCTTCTTTGCCGATGTTTTGAGCGTTTAAGGCCCATTTTCGATGCAAGAAACATAATAGTTCTAACAAATGCCGATTATGTGAATGTAGTCCGGGAAAATCTCACCGAATTACCCTATGATAATGTGGTTGCTGAGCCAGCAGTGCGTGATACAGCCGGCGCTATCGGATTGGTCTCAACGATTCTTGCTAAATATGACCCTGAAGCTACAGTAGCAGTAGTTACCGCGGATCAAATCATAAAACCCGCCGAAGTTCTCCAACAAGCCATTAAAGATGCCTTTGTTTTTATCAATGATAATCCGGACAGTTTGATTACATTTGGTATCCAGCCGACTTTTGGCAGCACTTTGCTTGGTTATATAAAATGCGTTAATGCCCGGGAATATCCGAATTGTAAAAGTAAAATTTATTCTGTGGAAGCGTTTAAGGAAAAGCCGGATGAATCGACAGCAAAAGAATATCTTGATAGCAGCCAATATTTCTGGAACTCCGGAATGTTCGTCTGGAAAGCCAAGACAATTTTAAGTAACTTGGTAAAATTTCTGCCCGAATCTACTGAACCACTGACTAAAATCCAAGCTGCCTGGGACAGCCCTAATCAACAGCAGGTACTCAATGATTGGTTTGTAAAATTGCCTAAAATCAGTATTGATTACGCTGTGATGGAAATGGCCGAACATGTTTATTCTATAAAATTGGATTGCCAATGGCTTGATATGGGTTCTTTTGCCGCCCTTGCTGATGTTATCAATTCCGACAAAGACCGTAATATTGTTGTTGCCGGTGCCAGTGAGTTGCTTGACTGCAGGAACAGTATTATAGCTACTGAAGACGAAGGTCATCTTATTGCTGCTATTGGGCTGGATAACATGGTCGTGGCTCACAGCCCCGATGCTACACTTGTATGTCCTGTGAATCAGGCTCACAGACTTAAGGAATTGCTCGAGTTGATAAGACAGAACACCGGCAAAAAATTTCTATAACCGAATTGTTGACAATATTATATGTAAAACAAGAAATGAGATATTTAGCAATTGACTATGGCACGAAACGCACAGGATTAGCGATTTGTGATCCTACTGAGACCATAGTCTCGCCCCTGGCTGTAATCAGGTCTCGAAAGGAACTGCTGAACAAAATCTCAGAGATAATCAATACCGAGAATGTTGGTGCTATTGTGCTGGGGTTGCCGTTGAATATGGACAACTCACAAGGATCTCAGGCCCAACTTGTTCTGAAATTCGCGGAACGCTTGAGAATTCATCTGAAGGTTCCTGTTTATCTTCAGGATGAACGTCTTAGCACTTATACAGCCGAAGAAAAGCTTTCCCTGGCTAATTTAACGAGATCCGAGATTGTCGGACGTCTCGACGCCGTTGCTGCTGGGGAAATCCTGGAAGCCTTCCTTGAACAAAACAAACCTAAAAACTTCACAGGAATATAAAAATAACCGTTTTTAAATCCTTCTACAGAAAAGTCTTGCAAATACTGAAATGACCGGTTAAAATCCCGAGTTTGTTTTAACTCTATATTAGAAGTTTTTGCTATATGCATTTTTGAAAGGAATTTTACAAAATATGCTTACAAAGCAGAAAAAAGAGAAAATTGTGAGTGATTTCGAGACACACCAGGGAGATACCGGTTCACCGGAGGTACAGATTGCATTATTAACTAAAAGAATTAATGATCTTACCGAACATCTCAAAATCCATCGTAAGGACCACGCATCGAGACGCGGTTTATTGAAAATGGTAGGGAACAGGTCGGCATTGCTGAAGTATGTGAGCAAAAAAGACGTCAAACGCTATAAAGAAATTATATCCCGGCTTGGCTTACGAAAATGAGTAAGAACCGAGTGCGAATAAACCGTGTATGCAAATTTTTATATTTATGGCAGAG
>CAZMWN010000235.1:0-5704 GCA_964569935.1 uncultured Pirellulales bacterium | reverse complement strand
GAATGGGCGTTTCTGGCATTGACCAAAACAAAAGACAGCCTGCAATTAGGGATGTTTAACGGCACATATTTTCAGGGTTTCGACAAGACACAACAAATCGAATCGATGGATATTGAACAGGACACATGTTTTCTGAAGGTCCAGGTAAATGACAGGGCGGTATGTACTTTTTCATATAGTCTTACCGGAGACGTTTATCGAACCATCGGCAAGGAATTCGAGGCCAGGCCGGGGACGTGGATTGGCGCCAAGGTCGGATTGTTCAATGTGAATCCCAATATAAAGAATAGTAAAGGATATGCCGATTTTGACTGGTTCAGATTTGAATAATGTTCCGTGAACAAGTTGTCACGGTTTTTTGAAAAGTAACGTATTGCCAGTAGGAGAGTTGGAAATGAAAAAGATAATTTTAATAGCATTCTTCCTGTTAATAAGTTGCTGTTCTTTATATGCTAAGGTCAGTGACTTTGTTAAACTAAATTACGAAGAGGGAGATTTCAAACTTGTTTACAATGATGTCCCTGCCGGCATTTTACATGATGTAAATGATTCTAAGGTTGTCGGAATCGCGGTAAATCATCTCGCAAAAGATATTGCGAATGTAACCGGTATGATGCCTCCGATCTATATGGATTTGGGACACATCGACAATAACATTGTCATTGTCGGGACCATCGGACATAACAAACTCATAGATCAATTAATCAAAGAAGGTAAAATTGATTCCGCTGGTATTGCCGGCCAATGGGAAACGTATGCTTTACAGGTCGTCCAAAAACCTTTCCCGAATATTGACACTGCTTTGGTCATTTTCGGCAGCGACCGAAGAGGTACCGCCTACGGCGTCTTCGAATTGTCCAAACAAATCGGCGTCTCCCCCTGGTATTGGTGGGCCGATGTGCCTGTCCGAAAAAGGGAAAACCTTGTAATTAAAAAGGGATATTACCACGACGGGCCGCCTTCTGTAAAGTACCGGGGCATCTTTATTAACGATGAAGATTGGGGCCTCAAGCCGTGGGCAACCAAAACTTATGACCCTGAATTAGGTGACATCGGTCCCAAGACCTATAAGAAGGTTTTTGAACTGCTGTTAAGGCTAAAGGCAAATCACTGCTGGCCTGCAATGCACTCTTGCACCAAACCGTTTAATTTTTATCCTGACAACAAGCGGGTCGCCGATGATTATGCCATTGTCATGGGTTCGGCGCATTGCGAGCCGCTGCTGTTTAATAATGCTTCGGAATGGGATTCCGAGACAATGGGTCAGTGGCGATATGATACCAATAAGGAGAATATTTATAACGTATTGGATAAGCGTGTTTCTGAAAATGGCCAATTCGAGAATGTTTACACCGTTGGTTTGCGAGGAATTCATGACGCTGAAATGCAAGGCGGTTTAAGGCTGGAAGAACAGATTGCTCTGCTCGAACAGGTCTTTATTGACCAGCGGGAGATTCTTACCACGCACATAGATGAAGAAATCACGGAAATCCCCCAGGTTTTCATCCCGTATAAAGAAGTCATGACACTTTACAACAACGGACTGAAGGTTCCGGAGGATGTCACGTTGATGTGGGTGGATGATAATTTCGGTTATATCCGCCGACTGAGCAATCCACTCGAACGCAAACGCCCCGGAGGAGCGGGAGTCTATTATCATCTTAGTTATTTGGGACCGCCTCACGAATATCTATGGTTGTACTCAACGCCACCGGCTTTGGTCTGGGAGGAGATGACAAAGGCATACGAATTTAACGCCCGGCGGGTGTGGATAGCAAATGTCGGGGACATCAAGCCGTGCGAATATGGCATAAGCTTCTTCCTCGATTTGGCATGGGACATTAATATGGTGGACCATAGTAATGTCTCGTCGCATCTTGATGCATGGCTGGCATCTGTTTTCGGACAGGAATATTCGGATGAGCTGGCGGAGATAATGAAAGGGTTTTATGCTCTGGCGTTCGGGCGGAAACCGGAATTTATGGGCTTCGGCGAACAGTTCAGTTTTAGTAATATGACCGAGTTATGGGAGGATACCGAATTTAGTTTTGTCAATTATCGAGAAGTGGAGAAAAGGATGGAGCGATTCCAGGCCATCAGTGACAGGGCTGCCGAACTCTACGAAAAAATGCCGGAGCATCTAAAACCAGCCTATTTCCAACTGGTCTATTATCCGGTCGTTGTGGGCAATTACATGAATCGCAAAATATTACTGGCCCAGAAGAACAGATGGTATGCGAAACAGGCAAGAAACAGCACGAATGACATTGCGCAACAGGTAAAAAGCGATTATGACAGCATCCGTGAAGTCACGGAACAATACAACCGGCTTCTTGATGGGAAATGGAAATATATGATGTCCTGGCAGCAGCATAATACCGCCTCCTACTATCGCATGCCGCCACTTGAAACCATAGAGGTCCCGGAACAGGCCGGGATGGGTCTTTTCGTAGAGGGCGATACGCCGAGCAATGGCATCAATTACACCTATACATTGCCGTGCTTTAATCCTGTCTATGAGCAGGAACATTTTTTCGAAATTTATAATAAAGGCGAAAAGCCGTTCGAGTTCAAAGTGACTCCGACCCGGAAATGGATCAAACTGAGCAAATCCGAAGGCCAGGTCACTACGCAAAAACGTATCGTTGTAAGCATTGACTGGTCTCTGGTCCCACAGCGGGAGGTATTAAAGGGGGCAATTCAGGTTCAGGGTGTAGGCCGTGAAGAAACGATTTATGTAAATTGTTTTAATCCCGCCGCGCCTGTAAAAGATGAATTAAAAGGCATGTTCGTTGAAAACGATGGAGTTATTTCCATTGCCGCTGAAAATTTTCATCGGAAAGTGGAGTCGGCCGGTATTTCCTTCGATATTATCAACGATTTAGGCTTGACCGGTAAATCGGTTATCATTTTACCGGTGACTGCTGACCGGGTAAATCCATGGACCGAGAAGTCACCCCATCTCGAATATGATATCTATACATATAACAGCGGCGTGGTCGAGATTCATTCCTTTGTTCTGCCTGTTTTTGAAATAAACAGTTTCAGAGCCGCTCAGTATGCCGTTTCCATCGACCGGGAGCCACGCCAGATTATAGATTTCGGCGTGCCTGAATATAGCACCCAGTGGATGGAAAACGTCCGGCGGAACACTTCAAAGAATATAACACGGCACTACATAGACAAGCCCGGAAAACATACTCTCAAACTATGGATGGTTGATACCGGCATGGCGTTCGATAAAATCATAATCGACCTGGGAGGACTCAAGATGTCATATCTCGGCCCGGACGAAACACGAGTTCAGTGACAAATAAAAGACAAAAGCGTCGTTCAATAAAGAATTCTTGGATACCGGCGCTTGCGGAAATGACTGGCCGCGTTAAAATGGTACTGATTTACTTAACGAGTCAGTTAGGTTGAAAGGAGACAGAAGATGGCAGAGGAGATTATTGGAACGGTTTCAGATTTCTTTGCACACCCCGTTGTTGCGGGTATCGAGTTGACAGGTTCTTTGAAAGTCGGCGATAAAATCCGGATCAAAGGTCACACCACGGACCTTGAGATGGAGGTCGGCTCAATGCAGGTAAATAATGCAAATGTCACGGAGGCGAAGGCAGGCGATTCGATCGGCATAAAAGTTTCCGACCGCGTCCGTGCTGGTGACTCCGTCTACAAGATTGCCGAATAGCGTTGCGTGGAATGTTCTCGTATCTCGATTCTGGTATCTCGCATCTCGTCCCCTTGGGATGGCCGGCGCCATATCTCGATGCTTGATACTCGTTGCCGGATTTGTTTGAGAACACATCGATTCTTCAATTTCATTCAGGACAGGTAAACCGGCAGGCTAAACGTGGAATTGGATGTCGGGATTACTAAAATCAATCTGCTCGAATGTCGTAGGCAAAGATTTTTTCCGAATGTCGCACATAGAGCCTTCCGCCACAGATGACCGGATGCGCCCAGAAAAGTCCTCTGCCGCCTCGCGGCAACTGAAGTGAACCTACTTGGTCCCACTTCTCAGAGGTTGCTTTGACCAGTGACATCATGCCTCTTTCGCTCAGGCAGTAAAGCCGATTGTCGGCATAAGTCAGAGAGCCTTTACCATCGGCCTGCCACATTTTCTTTCCGGTACTGAAATCCAGGCAGAACCAGCCGCGGGCCTCATGTCCGGCGCCGTACAGGTAACCATTTAGCAGTAGCACACCACCGTGATGATTATCCAATAATTCGCTTGACCATACCTGCTCAACGTAAAATTTACCGTCTGCCTGTCGTTGCGGTCGCAGTAAAATACTCCCTTTACCGTATCCACTCGAAGCATAGACCAGACCTTCGTTGACTATAACATCTGTTGCGTTGTTTTCGCGGCTGTTACTGAAAGTATATTGCCAAAGAAGATGGCCATTATTTGGATCAAAGCTGAGCACTTGATTTGCACTCATGGTAATGACTTGTTTGATTCCATCAATATTTGCAACCACTGCTGAGCAGTTCCCCGCCGCGTCTTTTATATCGGTGTTGGCCCATAACGTTCGTCCGGTATTTTTATCCAGGGCTACTATGTAGCCCTTAGCACCGGCGGGGCAGCAGAAAAGACTGTCCTCATGAATCAGCACTGATTCGCTGTATCCATACTCCGGCCGTTCCGCCTCGAAGGTCTTTAATAGCTCAATATGCCATCTTTCCTGCCCTGTTTGTGTATCGAATGCAGCAAGCCGACCTAATTCAGAGAGGTGGTAAACAGTGTTACTATCCACAGTTGGCGTGCCACGAGAGCCTGCATAGGGCACTGCCCAGGTCTGTTGTTTGGATGCTTCCCACGACCGTCCGTTCAGGCGTTGCCATAATTGTTTACCGCTCAGGTCTAAAGCCGTTACGTATGTTTGCTTCTTGATCATGCCGGCCGTAAAAATACGGTCTTCGGCTACTGATATTGAGCTGTATCCATGTCCTATATCGGTAGCGGTCCATAACAATTCCGGACCATCCTGCGGCCAGGTTTGCATAAGACCTGTATCGGTTGACAGGTTATCTCGTTGCGGTCCATGATAGCTCGGCCAGGATGTATTGCCAACGGCATAAGTGACAGTGGATATATTTAAGACGAACAGAAGGAAAAATATCAGTTTGTACATAAAAGTTCCTTTATAAGCCGGTATTGCACATAATAAACGTTTGCCTGCACGAAGATTTTTTCGGTTTCACAATAATAACAAAATTGCCTTTGAATTACAATCTTGGGGAGTCAGCTATTAACAATTAATAATCCTTGCCAACAGATAAGGCCTCGAAAGGCCGCTCAAAATGCTTTTTATAAGGCTCTGATAAAAATTTTTCAAAAAATTTTGTTTTTTTTCGCATATTGTGTTGACGGTACGCGTATATAGGATAGAATTAATAGGAGGTGGTGGTCAAGTAGGGAATGTATTTCTATACTTGGCCGCTCTTTTCTATATAGAATTTACAAAATTCTCCCGAAAGGGATAGCAAAGCTCTTTGACAAGTTAACAGTTAAGCCAAAACAGCCCCGTTGGAAAAACATTTCCAAAAACGGGGTTAGCAGCGAAAGTGCAGCAGCCGAGCTTGAATACGCTCTGCTCGGCGAGCTTAAATGATCTCCGCGAATGCGGAGAACTTTTTATCGGTGTTTTTTTGCCGGCACTTTCGGTGCGTATGCCAAAGTGTTGAGCCTTCATTCGAC
>CAZMWN010000234.1:3470-5775 GCA_964569935.1 uncultured Pirellulales bacterium | reverse complement strand
CCGGGAACAATCCGAAGGAGGTCCGTACACAACAAACATTCCGTTTGTCTTTCAGGACAAGCTCGTTTAATGATAAGTTGAAATGGAAGCTCGCACATCATTTCATATTTCGTTCATCGTATCTCGCTTCACAAGAGACGCCTTACGAGTAATGCCCAACAATGGAAATGTTCAACTGATTGGCAAGTTTTATCGTTTCCGGTTTGTCGATAATTATCGTTTTACCCGCTTCCACAACAAGACATTTAGCTCCGTTTTCAGCCAGAGCCCTGATTGTATCAGGGCCGACACAAGGTACATCAAATCTCTTATCCTGCTGTGGTTTCGAAGCTTTAATGAGTATCCAGCCCCCTGATTTACAGTAACATCCTGCCCGCTCAATCATCGCTGCCGTACCTTCAATCGCCTCTACAGCGATAACTTCTTTTTCCTTTACAGCAACCGCCTGACCAATATCCAGCTCACCGAGTTTCTTCGCTATTTCCCAGCCGAATTCGATATCGTTCTGAACCGATGAACGCAATGACATTGCGGTCATCACACCGGAAGTCGCTAAATGCTCCTTGCAATACACTGTTGAATCCTCCAGTACTATTCCACCACTGTCCAGCTCATCAGCCACGGCAGACAACAGCGAATCCGTGAGTCTGGTTTTGCCTCGTAGCCGCCAGTAGTATATCCTGAATGCTCGCCAGTCGGGCAGATAGTGCAGAATCCGCCAGGGCGTAAAAAGTCGCCCCTTGGGAACTCTCCCTACCATAATAGTTCTTGATACGCCGTGCCTCTTCAACTTTCGTATCCAGGCACCCGGCCTGGCAAGAGCAACTCTATAAAATATATCAACTTCCTTTGCAAGGTCAGACTCTACCGTGTCTGCCAGGCCAACGCAAATAACTTTGAATCCCGCTCGTTTGGCACCGGCGGTTACAAGAAACGGCAGCCGGCCTTCCCCGGCTATTAAACCAAGCACATCCTGTGCCTGAGATTTTGTATTATACAATCCGCTCAAGGATATAATCCTGATCGATACTCAATACACATCGACGAAATGTATTTTCCAATATTACTTATTCTATACTCACATTCCAATCCTGGTCTCATGTGATCAGTATCTCAGTGAGGATTTACGAGTCATTATTCTGTTCGGCCGATTCATCAGAATTAGACTCGACAGGCGAGGTGATTTGACCAATTTGATTTTGTAGCTCTCGGATGTTTTGCCGCATCTCAGGCAGGTACTGTAACATACTATATGCTCGCCTGCCTATATCCGCATCAATTGCAGGCGAACCCAACACTACCTTATTATCAGGAACGTTATTGATAACACCGGCCTGAGCACCAATTGTAACATTGTTTCCGATATTTATATGACCCACAATACCTGCCTGCCCACCAACTACGCAATGATGTCCAATGCTGGTCGAACCGGCAATCCCAACCTGAGCCACAAGCAAACAGTGCTGGCCGATTCTTGCACCGTGACCTATAGTAACCAAGTCACCTAATTTACTGCCCTGGCCTATGACAGTGTCACTGAGTGTACCTCGTTCAATCCCACAGCATGTGCCTATTTCCACATCATCTTCTATAATCACGATACCTGTCTGTGGTATTTTATAATGCACGCCTTTATGAGTTGCATAACCGAAACCATCTTCACCTATCGTCGAATTAGAATTGATAATAACACGATTGCCTATCTTACAACCATCATAAATAGTGACATTCGGATAAATTATACTGTCATTGCCGATTTGTACATCCTGCCCGATATATACTCCGGGATAAATCACACAGCCATCACGAATTTTCGCTCCATCGGCTATTATTACAAAATCACCTATATGGCAGTCTGCTCCAATCTTTGCACTGTCGGAAATGGAAGCTCGCTGGCTGACTCCGGTTTTCTTATGCTTACGATGACCATGAAGCAGTACCATGATTTGCATAAAAGCATAGTAAGGATCTTCAGCTATTAAAAGTGGAACCGATGTGGTAGGAGCTTCTTTTCCCACAACCACTGCACTTGCTTTAGTTGTCCACAATTGCTTCTCATATTTGCGGTTGGTTAAAAAACTAATGTCGCCTTCGCCCGCCCGCCCAAGCGTTGAAGCAGATTTGATTACAACGTCGGAGTCCCCACAGACTCGTCCGCCCACGTATTCAGCCAGTTCACCAAGTGTTTTTTCCTGCATTTAGATTCCTTTAAGAGAGACCTTTATAAACCGGTACAATAAATCACGACAAACGATCAAACAAAGATCATTTGGGATTATTATAGCAGGAACGCCGATAGGTGGTC
>CAZMWN010000234.1:0-3460 GCA_964569935.1 uncultured Pirellulales bacterium | reverse complement strand
ATTCAATCAGGCTAAAAAAAGTGCTTTTTCCGGAGCTTTCGGGCTTTTACTTCGCAGAATTGTCTATATGCCTATCCAATTAATATAAAAATGTGAGAATGAAGCCTGATCAGGGAATACACTATCAATTCTATGCAGTTAGCACATCTAAAAGCTGTTGTTGCAATTTTGGAGATGGCTTCTTTGTAAAAGCTGAGGTACTGTCCACAAGCACAGTAACATCCGCTCCGACAGGTTTATACACATCCGGCTTGGTAGGACCGAATAGAGCTATTGTCCTGACTCCCAACATGGCTGCAAGATGTGTAATGCCGCTGTCGTTGCCGACAAAGACATTCGCACAACTCAAGAGCCTTAGTACCTGGGATATAGGTAATTCCTTGAGACATTTTGCGACGCTTTTAAATTTTTTAATTGTTGCGGCACCGAATTTTTCCAGCTCAGCAGGTCCCAACAGAAATATTACTTCCGTACCCTGTGAACGAAGCTCTTTAGCCACGGTCAAAAAATTGTCCATGTGCCAGCACTTATTTGATGCACCGCTGCCCGGCTGAATAACAACCAGTTTTTCATGAGGACTAAGACCTATCTCCGTCAGCAACTCCGCGCCCTTGTTCATATCCGCCTTTGTAGCCTGTATCAAATGGCTCTCAGGCTGAATTTGCTGAACCTCTATGGTCAAGCCACTTTGGGAAATAAATTGTTTTATGTAAAAGTCGATTAAATGTTCAGAGCAATCCTCCGGAGGCTTCAAAGAAAGTGTAACAACTTCCGCACTGTGGGTGCAGTTAGCAGTGAAAATTAGATTCTGCTCAAAGTCACTACCCGCCTCACCCATAAATGTCACAATCCAGGCATAGCCGGTAAAAGCATGTATCAGAGGGTCTCCATCGGCAAGGTTAAATGTTTTGGGCTCCACAAACAATCGATGTAAATCTATGGAATCTATCGAACTTATTCTATTGATACAGGTCCTGCCCGGTAAAATGCCGACATATTCGGTATGTCCAAGCACATCGATCACACCCAATTGCATGGTCTCTTTCATGAATGCCGCCAATGGAACAGATAATATACTATCACCAATTGCTCCGGGTTGTATTATTAATGCTCGCTGGGCTTTTCGTTCAGCCTCGATGCTCTCAGCCCTGAGCAAATCAAAAATGTCTCTTTCAGTTTTCATAGAAAGTCAATTAATAACAACTAAAATCTATTCCAAATGCATCCTGAATAAATACTGCCTATTAAGAGTATGCATATCCGGTTGCAGTATTCTCTGTAAAAAAATTGTCGAGTCCGGCAAAAGGCAAATAATATTATCCAAAGGTTAAATCAGGTGCTACAACCCGTAAACTTCCCTTAGCTCCTCCTGGCCTGGTAGTCTGCTATAATGCTCGCCGTTGGGACAGATATAGATTCCTTCCATTTTTTTCAGTACTACCGGAACAATCGAGCCGTTCTCATTTGCAACTTCGACAATAACGTCTTCCGCCAAAGCTAAGTCATCGTATTGTTTGAGATAACATCCTGTAGCACCGATAGCCGCACCAATAGCCGCACCTTGACAATCCTCATCATATTGGTGACCTACGACTAAACCAACCACACCGCCAATCAGAGCCGCCTCATACACAGGATGCCACTTCATGTCTTCATTGCAGCCACAAACAGACAAGCACAGTACTCCGACCAGGGTACATATTACCAACGTTCGTGAAAATCTTGTTCTCATCTAAATTCTCCCACTTAAAATTTCTGTGTAATCTCCCTTCGTTGCGTTTTTACGAGCTTATTAAGCTCATTAGCAAAACAACTTTGTATGATAATACCTGTGTGTATAGAAATGTCAAGACTCCGATAATATCTCTCCGAAAAAACAAGTTCCGGCAAATACAGGACGGGTCTAACTTATGCCCTGAATTGACATGTCCTTTATAAACGACTTTTGATGGCATCGAGCTGGTCTTTGCTCACCTCAACTCCCAATGCCTGTGCAATTTTTATGTGCTTCCAGGCAGATTCATACTTTTTCAAATTATAAAATCCAAATGCAAGTCCATAGTGTGCGTCACCAATTTTAGGATCAATTCCAACCGCCCTGAGATATTCGACCACAGCCCGCTTATAATCCTTTTTATTAGAATATGCGGCACCGAGATTATAATATATCATTGCTTCACCAGGCTGTATCTCAAGGGCCTTCTTGTATTGTTTGATAGCTTCGGTGTATTTACCGCGCCCGAAATATGCGTTACCCAGATTTACCAGGGCCGCATAAGCATCCGGATTAATCGCCAATATGTTTTTATATGCTAAGATTTCCTCCTCTACCAAATCCTTTTCCCTATAACACACTGCCAAACCATAATACGCATCAATGAGGTTCGGCTCAATCTTAAGCGCTTTGTCATAAAATGATATTGCCCTGTCATAATTACCCATATGGTTATATGATTCGCCCATTAGGTTATAACAATTAGCATCTTTCGGAGCCATAGCTACTGCACGCTTCAAAATAGATATTGCCATAGCAAACCTTTCCTGTTTGCTGTAAGCTATAGCAAGGCCTCTATAAGAGTCTATGAAATTAGGATCCAAAGCAATAGCCCGCTGGTATTCAGAAACAGCATAGCTAAACCGTTCCTGTTCGGTGTATGCATTTCCGAGATTATTATGAGTCGTGGCATCTTTCGGATTGATTCTCAGTGCCCCCAAATATTCCCTTACCGCATCAGTCACCCGCCCCTTTTTCAGGTAAATGTTACCCACGTTGACCCGGGACTCCGACAATGTCGGATTTATCTCGACCGCTCTCTTATATGCCTTCAAGGCAGAATCAATATCACCTATCTTATCATAGCTATTCCCAAGATTATTAAAGAAACAACCCAAAGTCTGAATCTTGTTGAGATTCTTCATGTAGATGCTGTCACGATCGGCTTGTGGAACATTGAATTTTTCAACGTACTGTTCATCTGTAGCACTGCCTCCGTTGCCGGTTGTTTCAACATTGAACTGCACAATCCCATCATCATATCTCACAAAAAAGTGTCCCGGCACAACTACTCCATGCATGGGAAGACCGAGCCGTTCCGCCAGTGAAAGATAAAGGACCGAAAGACTGAGGCAATACCCGCGTTTATCATCCAGCACTGTATGAAGAAATAAGCTATTCGGATCGCTCGCTTCTGCAAGTGATTTAAAACCAAGTTCATCAAACAAATATTTATTTATCTCCGGAATCGTCCGGTAGTCGGCGTCAATGTTTTTTCGTTTTAGCCTCTCTCGTATCTCCAACGCCATTTCATCCAGCTTCGAAATATATCTCCGGCCGTAAACCATATCGCTCCAGTTCTCCGAGACAATCAACACAGCGGTAGCCAAATCAACTTCGTCTTCCTGGAGACGAAGGACTTGTTCAATTGACCTTGAGTAGAGACCTGCCTTGTTCGCATTGGCC
>CAZMWN010000233.1:3403-5775 GCA_964569935.1 uncultured Pirellulales bacterium | reverse complement strand
GCGCCTGCTTTGGGAGCAGGAGGCCGTAGGTTCGAATCCTATCACCCCGATTTTAATAAGCATGTTTTTTTAAAGGCCGGATGTCCTGTAATTATATTAGGATTTAAATCCTCTTGCCGGCAAATCTTTACATTAAGAAAAACGAACGTGCAATCAGGTCAAGACCAGGATATGTCACATAAGAGCGCACTTAGAATCTTTATATTTCGTGAAACCTCGGGTTTTCCTCCAGAGTAACATATAATGTCTTGCGTATATCTTCCCTTATTATGCACATAGGGATTTCGTCACCAGGTTCTGAGCCGGCAAGATCAGACAAAAATTCCCTTAAGGTCCTCGTTTTTCGGGAATTAAAAGACATGATAATATCATCAGCTTGCAGGCCCGCTTCTGCCGCAGGAGAATTACGAATAACTTCTTCAACTAAAATGCCGCCCGCTTTTCCAACTTCTTCAAGCCTTTCCGCCTGGTCGCTACCAAAAAGAACCTCACTGACTTCTGCCCCGAGCCATGGTAACGCTTTGGTTACAGGCTGCAGGTACGATGGTCTTTCTATCGGAACCGCATATACAGTAATCGTATAGTCACCTTTTACTACGCACATATAAACTTCGCTACCTATCTCGCTGCCCAACAAATCGCCTTGAAGCTGACTGGCTGTTCTTATTTTCCTGCCATTGAAAGAGACTATTACATCCCCAGGTTCTATATTTGCCTTATCCGCCGGAGAGGCAGGTACCACGGTTTCAACCAAGGCCCCCTGTACCTTGTCAAGCCGGACTGCTGCTGCTATTTCCGGGGTAACCTCAGAAACCTCTAATCCGAGCCATGCGCTACCCCATTGGGCCTTGAAAGCTTCATAGTCCAGGGGCTCGGCCTTAGTAAGATTCTTCTCGTGATTATCGACCGTTGTTTTTGAATCTCGATAAAGAACAAATGCCGCAATAATATTTAGAGTCAGCGATGTAATTGTTATAACGATTAACCAGTTTTTTCTTAACCAATATCCCATTTCTATTTTCGTCAGAGCTTTTTCGATTCTATCGGGCAGATTGCTGCACAGGTATTACACATAAAACACTCATTACCGGCTATACAGGGTTTCTTTAATTGGTCATCGTAACTGATGGCATTCATCTGGCATCTTTTTTGGGCCAGTTTGCACCCTTTACAGTTATCCTGCGGCAAATTAACACTTATCAGCCTTAGTCGCAAGAGAGAACATATCCAGCTTAATAACGCAAAAAACGCGCCCAATGGACAGAAATATCTGCAATAAAACCTTGAAATAAAAGCCGAAAAAACCAGCATCAGTATAAGCCATATCCAGGAGACAAGATCGCCGTGCAGATTAAAAAATGTGGCAAATGGTTCTATAATGCCGGCTAAATAAATTGCAAGGATGTTGTTTGCAAACAAAAGGGCAATCATAAGTAAAATCCCAAGATTGATGTATTTTACAACTTTCAAATATCTGTCAGCCTCTCCTGTAATCTTCCATTCTATCGGTACCAGGCGGTATAGCACTTCAGTAATGGCTCCAAATGGGCAAAGCCAACCGCAGTAGAACCTTCCGGCGAAAACTGTTAAACCTATTGCGATAATAAAAAGGCTGTACCAATACAAGTTGTTCAAAAACACAGGGCTGTGAAAAGATAAGAGCCTTAAAATATCATTGATGGAAAACCCGCCTCCCATAAAAATGCCAAGATAGGCAAAGCTCAGCCCTAATATAAAATAACGTAAGGATTCATTCTTTTTGAAAAATGACCAAAACGCCAAGCCAACCATGACCCACAGAAATATAAAATCTATCTGCCAGAACAAGTGTTGGAAAAATAAGTGTTCGACAGGATTATCTTTATCTACGTGCTGGCGTAAGACCTGCTCTGTAACCGACTCCAGGCCTACTTTTATTGAGCGGGTAACTGTGCTTGAAGTTATCGTAGCACCTGTTATAGCATCTACATCCGATTCGAGTATAAAATTGTCACCTGCGTCTTTTTCTTCAAATTGTTTAAGGAACCAGCTTCCGTCAGCCAAAAGTCCTTTTGTATATCTTGGACTCTCGAATTCGCTCAGCACCTTAACTCCGGTAATCTTTCCCTCTGAATCTACGCCAACCAAGGTTGCTATCTGGTCCCGGTAGCCCCAACTCTCGTCGGGAACAACTTCTGTGGTCAGAAAAACCGCTCCCATAAGATATCCACCGTCAGTTGTGTAACCGAGGAAATGGGGGAATGGTTCTGTTTTCCTGGCAAAGGCATCGGCAGTCGGCAAAACATCTGCCAGGTCTCTCTTTGTTACCAGGTCAGCAAAGCATTCAGGCGTTACATATAAAAAGACCAGAATAGACAATATAAATATGGCTG
>CAZMWN010000233.1:0-3393 GCA_964569935.1 uncultured Pirellulales bacterium | reverse complement strand
CTTTTGGCTGTTTTCTCGCACCGGACATAATTTGCTTCTATAATTGGATCGAGAGGGAAATGGCCGCTAAGACTACTGATATTACGATACTACCAAGAACTGCGGTCTTAAAATTTTGCTTGGCTACCGTGCTAAGACTTTGTCTGGTTTCTATAATCAACTTGACTCCCATTGCCACCAGAATACTGCCGACAACAACAGCAGCTAATTCGTCCATGAAAATAAAGCCCAACATTGATGCTGTCAGTCCAATTAGAACTACGGTACCGGAAACCATGTTCATCTTATTTTGCCAGTGTGTATTTCTATTTGTACGAACGCAATCTTTTGCACCCTTTTTATCACTGTTCTCTGAGTATTTATATAACCAAGCATAGACAGCCAACACAACAAAAGCAACGAGGACAGTTATAGAATCCGGTTTTTCTACTCTATTAAGCACAAGAATCATAAAATTGTGAAAACAAATAGCCAAACCGATAGTGAGAAGAAAAATACCCATGTAGTATGTTGCCTGTATCTCAGTCTCAACGATTCTCCGGCTGATTTTTTTGCTAGTTTTTTTCCTGTCGATTCTGCCATACATTTGGCAATGTTCGCAGGCACGATAATTTATAAAAAAAGCGACGACATCTGTCATGGAGTGAACTGCGTCAGCTACGAGGGCATTGCTATTTGCCAATATGCCGGTAATACCTTTGCCTATCACAAGCAAAATGTTGCAGATAAGTGAAATAAAAATCGGATTATTCTTTTCTTTCGACAATATAATATCGTTCCCAAAATACTGTTTCGTCAATACATGTTAGATGTAGTTTACCAGAGCAGGTTTGTTATTGATGGCTTAAGCCTCATCCCGGTAAGATAGGATTTAATAAACCCTCCACTACAAAGCTGGATACAATTATTATGCCTGTGGATTTGAGCATTCCTACAACCACATTTTTACGCAGGAAACACACTATCAATGCACCGACTGCTTCCTGTGGAAGTCCCAACCCGAACAAACTAAGCCCCCAATACTACTATCCATTGTTAACCGCCCCGCCTTCTGTGTCTGAATCTGCCCCAGTGGTTACCTTTTCTGCCTGGTTGGGGGAGTACCTCATTCCCCACCACTTGCAAATGTTCGGGACTTTGCCACACACGGATATTGGAAATTATCTCTTCATCCATCGCAATATTACTACCCTCGCACTCAATCACATAGGCCGGGTACCTTTGGTGTAAGGTAACAACCACTCCCGGTCTTATACGAAGATTGTCCATCTTATGAAGCTGCTGGTCGCATTTACTATTAATATAAGCAACTCTTGCGGATTGACCAACCTCCAATTCAGCCAGTGGTATGATAGAACTTTGTGCGATACGGGAAGAAACTTTGCAGCATTGACCTTCTGGTATTGGCATTCCGTGAGGGCACAACCTGGGATGGCCAAGTAAGATACATATACTATCCACCAGTTCAGGAGTAACAATATGTTCAAACTCACAGGCACCTGATTCATAGTCGCCTCCGAGAACATCGTAAAGCAACCGCTCGGCAAGCCTGTGAGCACGGATTATCTGACGCGCATAAACCCGGCCTTTCTCGGTAAGCGTGACTTTGTTATCTGTTTCCATTTCCACTATCTCTTCGGATACAAATCCATCAATTATAGCAGCATCGAAATCATTACCCAAAGCGCTCTTTAATACGTTCACTGAATCCTTGCTTTGCTCTTTCATGAGCCATAATTGTTCGAGGTGTTCATCTTTCTCTCTTTGTTTATTCATAGGACTTATCTCCCAATAGTAAATACCAATATCCAGTGTAAGATACCCGCCAGAACGAAAGATGACATGTTAATAGCCAAAGCCATAGCTATGCCTGTCTTTACTCCCATCTGCTTGCACATCGCCACAACATTGGCAAAACAGGGCACGAACATCGTGGTAATAACCACAGTTACTATGCACTGTATATAAGTAAGCGCTCCTGAATCGACCATCTTTAACGTCAAGCCGGCCGCCGCTTCATGTCTTGCAATCGCAAGAATAAGCACATCAACAATATCACGGGGCAATCCGAGCCACTTAACAACAATCGGGCTCATTACCGTTTTTGTAAAACCGAGGATGCCTGTTTTGTCCAGTAGAAATAACGCTGCTGCCGCAATGATAAAAATAGGGATGGCTTCCTTCAAAAACCAGAGTAAACGGTAATAGGTTTTGGTGGCTATGGCTTTAAGATTCGGGACACGAATCGCGGGTAGTTCCTGAAGAAGATCACTTTTTTTGTCATCCTTAATAAATTTATTAAGCAGCATCCCTGCACATATTTCAGTAAAAGCCAGCGCTCCATAGCCGATCAGAAAGGCTTTAAATCCAATCCTTCCAAATATGCCCATATCAACACCCATTTGTGCAGCACATGGCAAAGCAAAGCCGATTAAGTAAACAGCTATAAATTTCTCTTTCTTGGACTGCAGACCCTTTGTAGTAAGCGTTGCCATGGTCTTACAGCCAAAACCCAGGACCAGCGGCATCATTGATTTTCCGGTCAAACCTATCTTCTCAAATATTCTTTTTACTAAAACACACAGGTTCGGCATATAGCCTATGTCTTCGAGAAGGCCAAACATAAGAAAGAACACAGACAGTATGGGAAGCACAGTAACAATAGCGTTGAAAAAACCCAGTGTTAAAATCCCATAATGTCCCACAAGAAAATCGTATAAGAACTGTGATTTTATGCTTCCGTCTTCGGCTTTGAAGAATCCTTCAATGAATCCTATCGTTGGGTCTAATAAGATAGCACTGAGTAATCCATCTAAAAATCCGGCAACATGGGTCACAAGTAAAAATGTTATAACCAGAAAGAGCACTAATATCGGGATTCCAAAAACCGGGTGACGGCACAACCGCCCAAAACTCTTGGAGAATTCTCCCGGTGTTATTTTCTGTTTTTTAGTTGTATTTTCAGCCGTTTTTTCCACCCAGCCGCTTCGTTTATTATTTAATATATGACCGAGGTTGCCTCTGGACTGCTGCCGGACTTTATCTACCTGATCTTTTAACAAAGCGACTTTTTCATCGCTATATTCTCTCCTTAAGTGATTCAGCAAAAACGGATCATCCAGTAATAACAAAACCGCTGTCTTGCGTTTGAAACTTATCTCCTCGGGCAGCATAGAAACGATAGCCGATATCCCGTTTTCTATGATTTCACCATATTTCACAAACCATTTACCAACGCGGGCCTTGCTTATGGCAACTTTTAGCTGGTTTGTGCCTAAACTATTTACAGCTATTGATTCGATAACAGGAACACCTAAAAGGCGCGACAGGCCGTCGGAATCGATCCATACACCTCGTCTTGAAGTCTCATCTATGGCATTGAGCGATATTACC
>CAZMWN010000232.1:0-5828 GCA_964569935.1 uncultured Pirellulales bacterium | reverse complement strand
CCACCATAGCCGGGCTTGTTACAGCCGAGGCCAAGGTCATCTGGCGCAAGCACGATAAAGGTCCGATGAGCTACCACATCTGGGCTCCGGAGATTCACTACATTGACGGCAAGTGGTATATCTATTTTGCCGCCGGTCGGGCTGAGGACATCTGGGCCATCCGCATGTACGTACTCGAATGCACCGCCGCCAATCCGCTCGAAGGCCAATGGACAGAAAAAGGTCAACTCAAAACCAACTGGGAATCCTTCTCTCTCGATGCAACAACGTTCGAGCATCGCGGCGTCCGCTACTTAGTCTGGGCGCAGAAGAACCCCAAGATTCGCGGCAATACAAATCTCTACATCGCAAAGATGGACACGCCGTGGTCCATTACCGGCGAGCAGGTAATGATTACCAAGCCGGAATATCCCTGGGAAATCATTCTTTACTGGGTCAATGAAGGTCCGGCCGCCCTGATTCGAAATGGGCGTGTCTTTATAAGCTATTCGGCAAGTGGCACAAACCACAATTACTGCATGGGATTGCTTACCGCCAATGAGGATGCAGATTTGCTTGACCCGAAATCATGGCAAAAATCGCCGGTTCCTGTTTTCAAAAGCAGCGAAGCCAACAGCCAATACGGCCCCGGCCACAACAGCTTCACCGTCTCCGAGGACGGCAAGACAGACCTGATTATCTATCACGCTCGCAACTACAAAGAGATTGAAGGCGACCCGCTGAGCAACCCCGACCGGCATACGCGCGTTCAAGTGCTTGGCTGGAAAACCGACGGCACACCCGATTTTGGTGAACCCGTCCCCGACGGCCCGCTGCCGCAATAATCAAATCAAGTAAGACGAAGCTGATTATGGTTCAGGGATTATTACTTTGTCTGTTGACGCTGGTTGCCGCGGGGATTGGGACGGCGACGGGATTTGGAACTTCGACTATTATGATTCCAGTCCTGAGTCTTTTCGTGCCGCTGCCGGTGTCACTGCTCTTCGTGGGGATTATTCACTTATGTGGCGACATCTGGAAAGTGCTGCTGTTTAAGAGGGGGCTTGACTGGAAACTGATTCTGTGCTTTGGCCTGTCCGGCATTGTCGCAAGTTATTTGGGCGCTTCGCTGTCGTTTTATGCCGAAGGCCTTCCATTGAAAAAGATATTAGGGGCGTTCCTCATTCTCTACGTTATTTTTCTTTTTATCAAGCAACAGTGGGCATTACCAAAGACTTCCGGCACGGCCGTCTGCGGCGGCATTCTCTCCGGATTGTTCGCCGGTTTCTTCGGTGTCGGCGGGGCCATTCGTGGAGCTTTTCTAACAGCGTACAATTTACCCAAGGAAGTATATATATTCACATCCGGCCTGATTGCGCTTTTCATTGACGTGACCCGCGTCTCGCGGTACATTTGGGGAGGTACACGCCTGGAGGAGAACCTGCTGTATGCAATTATCGCCTGTATCCCGATCTCCTTTCTCGGTGCCTACACGGCGAAGAAACTTCTGGACCGACTGCCACAGAGATTCTTTCGCATCTTCGTGGGCGTTTTTCTGGCGCTTGTGGGAGTCAGGCTGCTTTTTTAGTCATAAAAAAAATGGAAAAAAGGGATTGATTTATTATGCAATAGTCCGATAATAAAAATTATTAGAACGGATGTGGTGTTTTATCACCCATATAATGGAATGCCGTTTTTAAATTAAGGGAAGTATCCATGGAGGGTTTGGTCAAGGATGTCGGTTCCCGCGCAACGGGGACACAAAGGTATCGGATACCGTTTGGAAAATCGCTGCGAAACAGGCTTGGCGAGAGACATTTCATCCCTGTGGCGCCAGGTCTGTTCGCAGTTCCTATTTTTGATAATCCCATCTCCAGGGAAATCCGCCGAGCAATCCGAGCCGCTGCGAGATGCTTTTTCAAAAGGCAAAGTATTATCTTGTGTGCCACCTTGATATTAGTCCAGCTGGCTGATGAAGTTCACGCCGTCCCCGTCTATGAAAAACATTTCAGCCCCGCCTGGTACAGTGTTGAAAGCAGCAGGGCGGGCAGAGATTTATATGGATATTACTCGGTAGGCCTTCCTTATCCGGGGTGGGTGTACAGTAATTTCAATGAAGGTGACAATATCGAATGGATATATGACGCCCTGGAAAATCAATATGCGTTTCTTGACGACACTTTATACAGAATCTTAGGCGGAAATTATTTATTAGGGCCCGTATGCTATCCGGGCTGGCACGGTTTTCGATATTATTACTGGGTCAGAGACACAGACAGAAAGACCATTTGTGCCGCTGATACCGCAATTATGTACACAGAGCAGGGCGAATCGGGCGATACGGTTACATTTGCAGCACGGCACGACAGAACCAGGCAGGGACATTTTCCTTCGAGCTTGCGTGACATGCCGGGATGGACACATTCGAGAGGCGATATAAATGCAGATGCCAAAGCAATTCCGGAACCTTCAACAATAGCATTGTTCGGATTGGTGGCTTTACAAATCCTGATGATCAGGAGGACTGCCGGGAACTGAACAATCAGCACTTTTTACAGCCGCTAAGGCGGCAGACTTGTCATCAACAAAAAAGAAAATCTCAGCAAGACCGGCGACCACAAATATACATTTGGTTATAGTACAGACATTGCAAAGTACCAACCGACGGCCTTTTTCCTCCAGCAGATTGCGTAATATTAACAGATTGCTGATGTTCGAAGAATTTATTATCTCGGCTTTTGTAAAATCGACAATGGCATTGCAGTCATCCCTGTTACTGACGGCCTCATTCAAAGCCTTGAGTTCGTCGGATATCTCTTGTCCTTCGGAGGGCAATTCAACATAAATAACATTTTCTAACAGGTTCTGAATTCCCATTTCCCGGTCCTTCCTAATTGCATAAAAGGTCACATTACCTAACCATTAAATGATACTATCGGAATAAGTCCTGTCCGGATTAAGTAAAAAAACAGAGTTTGCACATCTATGTTCGAAAACCTGCATTTATTTTTCCAATATCGGTCCTTGCGAAAGATTCCATAAATCCTTTTTATTTAGTTCTTTACAGAGCGGATTTTGTTTGCACGACATGCAGGGGCCCTCAGATTCAGCTCTTTTATCCACCATCCAGGCAACTGGCCGGCTGAGAAATTCATAACAATCCACCCTTCGAAAATCTATACGTTTTCCACACTTGCAAGCTCGATAAGTTATGATAAAATACCTTGCCTTTAATTCAGACCACTTAAATGTCCTGAATACTTTGTTACTTGTAAAAGATTTCAAATGCATATACCGCTAACCAGGATCCAAAAGCTCGTCGGCGAGAGGATGTTGACATCCAAGCTGAGTAAACCCTGCTGTTACCTCGAGACGAAAACCGATGTGACCGAGCTGATGGCGATTCGCCCCAAACTCAGGAAATCATTGGGTGTTAAAATTACAACGAACACTTTTTATATTCACGCCCTTGCCCTCGCAGTGCAGAAATATCCCCTTATGGCGGGAAAGATGTGCGGCGAAAATATTCAAATTGCGGACCACGTGAATATCGGTTTTGCGGTCAATGCACCGCAGGGCCTTGTTGTGCCGGTAATTAAGGATGCCGGGGAGAAAACGCTGCCTGAAATCGCCCGTGAGGAAAATTTACTGATTGACAAAGCACGTGATAATCAATTGACACTCGAAGACATAGAAGGCGAGACAGTAGCGTTGAGCAATCTCGGCGTTTACGGAATCGATTCTTTTTACGGCATCGTGCCGCCACCTGCCAGCACTATTCTGGCCGTAGGAAATATTATCAGAACGATTGTTCCAGAGAATGGAAAAGCTACAGTGCGTAAAATGGTAAGCCTGTCTATAGCGGTTGACAATAAGGACATAACCGACTTTTATGCGGCTCGGTTCCTGCATTTCATTAAAGAGCTTTTGCAGAATCCCGAACATATGGGTTGATTTTTCAAGGAGCCAAAAACATGAAAAGATATTATAGAATTATATACGCAAGTGTTATCGTTATAGCGGCATTAGCCGGATTAGTCCCGGCGACGGAAAAGCCGGCTTCACATGAAATAGAGCTGCTTTGGCCGAACGGCGCTCCGGGCGCCAAAGGCAATGAGGACGGTGACAAACCTTCGCTGACGATTTGCCTGCCGCCGAAGGAGACTGCAACCGGTGCAGGCGTAGTGATTTGCCCCGGCGGTGGTTACGGGCACCTGTCTATGGATCGTGAGGGAAAACAAATCGCCGACTGGCTCAACTCTATTGGCGTTGCCGGTTTTATTTTGAAGTATCGCCACGGCGGCGTCGGTTACGGCCATCCAGCTCCCCTGCAGGACGCACAGCGGGCAATAAGAATTGTCAGGAGCAGGGCAAAAGAATGGGTCATCGACCCGGAACGAATCGGGATAATAGGCTTTTCGGCGGGTGGACATCTGGCTTCAAGTGCAGGCACACACTTTCAGAACAATTACTATGATGCAAAAGATGCCATCGATAAAATAAGTTGCCGGCCTGATTTTATGATACTTATTTACCCGGTCATTACGTTGGACGATTCCTTCACCCACAACGGCTCGAAGCAAAACTTATTAGGCAAGAATCCCGACCCGGAACTCGTTGATAACCTTTCGAACGAAAAACAGGTGACGCCCGAAACACCGCCGACGTTTTTGGTGCACACAAACCAGGACACGGCTGTCCCGGCGGAAAACAGTATTTATTTCTATCTCGCCCTGCGCAAGGCAGGTGTGCCGGCGGAGATGCATATCTACCTGAAAGGTCCGCACGGCTCGGCTATTGAGAAAAAATTCGGCATCGTCTCAACCTGGCCCGAACGCTGCGCCGACTGGATGAAAGTGCGCGGACTGCTTGACAAAAAAGACAACTGAACTATAACTATTGTACTTGGATTCTATACCAAAGGATTTCAATATTGTTATTGGTTGGATTCAGACTGGTCCGGCTGTATTTCCTGGGGAGTTAATTCATCGGATATTTGAGATTCCGTCGGTTGAATTTCTCTGATTTCAATAGGCGGTTTTTCTATATTCTCAGCAGTATCACCAGGCTGCATTTGTACCTCTGACAAAGGTTCCTGTAAATCAGGTTGTTCCTGCGCCTGGCCGGTTACAACATCTTCCAAGGAGTCGGAGACTGCCGACTCTCGGTACTGAGCGTGTATGTATTCAGCGACTTTCCTGTAATCTTCGGCGCCGTGACAATTTTCCTCATATTCGAAAATTGTTTTGCCGTAACTCGGTGCCTCGGCGAGCTTGATATTTCTTCGTATAAAAGAAGGTAACACCTGAGCCTGTGCCCAGGCGCTGTTGGTTCCGCGCGCGCTATGGAGAAACCGCTCGATGTCACTCTTGACCTCATTCGGAAGCGAGGCCCTGCTGTCAAACATACAAAGTAAAATCCACTTCACTTTCAAGCCCGGATTTATTCTCCTGTTAACAAGCTCAATGGTTTGCAGCAATTTTCCAAAACCCTGCAGGGCCAGAAAATGAGGTTGCAGGGGAATCAAGACTTCTTCGGCGGCGGCAAGTGCGTTGAGTGTAAGCAGTCCGAGTGAAGGGGCACAATCTATCAGACAATAATCAAACTCTTCCTCACTCGCCTGAAGAGCTTCTCGAAGGATAATCTCCCTGCCTACTACACTGACCAGTTCGCTTTCAGCACCGACAAGATTAATATTTGCCGGCAGCAGCCACAGATTCGGACGCACCATCATTATTTCGGATTCAAATTTCGCCGACTGAGTCAGAATCCTGTACGAGCCGGACTCAATCGACTGCGGTTCCTGACCGAGATGAATTGTCAGATGTGCCTGAGGATCAAGGTCTATA
>CAZMWN010000231.1:0-5834 GCA_964569935.1 uncultured Pirellulales bacterium | reverse complement strand
AATCCATGTCACCCTGTTCGCTGGCGACGAGTAAATGATATTCTTCGTCGTAATGATGAAGTCCCCATAACTTTGGTCGCGGCTGCTCTTTTTTCCCGGCTTCATACTTTACAACATAACCGATTCCGATTTCTGAAATCCTTTTTGTCGGATATTTATAAACTATTTCGATTGGCCAGGGCCACTTGAAAGTTAATCCGGGGCCGATGAGTCTAATATCGTTGGTATCGCTGACGGGATTGCCAAAACGCTCTATTATTGCTTCTTCATCAGGTGCTACTACAACAACACAACTTAATAAATAAAGAGTAACCAAACCAAATAAAACCAAAGGTACAATCGCCTGTTCGAGTAGTTTGTAAAACCATGTTTGAGAGACCTTGAAACCAAATTGATAGTCGATGGCATCTGCAGCGCTGCGTAATATTCCGCCCGGCTCATTTATTACTCCCAATAGCC
Organism: uncultured Pirellulales bacterium; assembly: GCA_964569935.1. GTDB lineage: Bacteria > Planctomycetota > Phycisphaerae > Sedimentisphaerales > Anaerobacaceae > JAFGPS01. Next base: position 5,375 of record CAZMWN010000231.1, on the reverse strand, counting down.
TGCTGTCGAGGGCGCTTCTGCTGTATTGGCCTTTAAGTCTCGGACGATATATATCTAAAATGAGGTTTAATGCTGTTTCCGTTCCCAGGACTAAAAGCAGCCCCAGAATCACCATCGCCACAATATCTAAAAGAAAATTGAAACCGAACAAATGCACAAGCGCCAACATTATAGCCAGTGCAAAGCTTAACAGGGCCGCACCCAGCATGGAACTGCCACCCGCCCTCAAAGGTTTCCATTGCGGCGGAGCTGACATGCCTGTGGCGTAACGCGAGAGCAGAAAGCTGATGAATGCCATAGCTATCATAAAAATTGCGCAAAGCAAAGGCTGTTTCAATTCGCTTTCTATTCCCGCCCTAAGAGCATTGAGTAGAAACAAACCGATACTAATTTGATAGATGGCAATGAGTGCTGAAAATATTGGAATGAACCATTTCTCGATTATTTCGAGACGACGTTGAGCAGCAGAAAAAAGAGTCGCCCGTTCACTTTTAGCCTGAAAGATTGTTGAAGCCTTCTCATCCTTGGCCAACAGACTCATATCGAGCTTTTCCTGCTCGGCTAATGAACGCTGATGGAACTGTATACACAAAACGAACCAAATTAAAGCAACAGACAGGTTTAGCCAACTAACTGCAGAAATCGCTAAAATACCGCTCCATCGGCCTAAGAAAAAGGTGATGCCAAAAAAAACAACACTCAAAATCAAAGAAACCAAAGCTATATGTTCCGGGCGTTTGGAAGATTCTGTCATTTCTGTTCCAACCTTATTTTTCGAACAAATAAATCCCAAATCAAGTATTTGTTCAAAGTATGCATTAACACCAATTTACAAAAAGCTCGATTATAAGTTGCGTAATATAACGTTAAATGCTATTTTGGTATAGGGACAATTATGAAAAAATTCTGTCTATTTACCAAAAAGTGTTTCGAAGTTACAACACAGGACAACAGTTTCACGTACCAGCAGTATAATGAATAAATTACTTACTATAGCAAAAAATACCTTCATAGAAATTTTAAGACAACCGGTCTATGCCATTATCATTTTTGCAGCTTTAATTTTATTTTTTATAAGTCCATCCCTGACAATGTACACAATGAGCGACGACAATAAGCTCTTACGCGAGATAGGCTTATCTACGTTATTCATGACCAGCTTGTTCATAGCAATATTTTCCACCTCCGGCGCTGTGGGTGAGGAGATAGAGAATAAGACAATCACAAACATCCTGAGCAAGCCCATACAACGTCCGATATTCATTATTGCAAAGTTCCTTGGTGTTACCGCCGCAGTGCTTCTGGCACATTATATTTGTACAATTGCTCTGCTTATGGCAATTAGACACGGCGTTCTCGAAACGGTTAACGATACCCATGATTGGACGGTCCTTGGCTCAACAGGAGTAATCCTTGTGTCAACATTTCTCCTAAGTGCTTTTTTCAACTATGTTTATGATTGGAAATTCTCGTCGACAGCTTTAATTTTACTCGGTATATTCGCCACATTAGGTATCGTGTTCCTGACTCTTATTAACCGTAACTGGCAATTTAAACCCGCCGAAAACGGCATCAATGCAGTGGATGTATATGGCTCGATATTGCTGCTGTTGGCTGCAATAATAATCGTAGCTCTGTCGGTAGCTCTATCGGCCAGGTTCAATATCGTGGTAACGCTCTCAGCATGTTTGGGGATATTTTTCTTAGGTCTTGTTAGCGATTATGCATTCGGAAGATTCGCCGATACACAACTTTGGGCAAAAATCGGAAAATTTCTGGTTCCCAATTTGCAGATTTTCTGGATAAGCGACGCCATTTATGAAGGCAGTGTAGTTCCTCTGAAATACCTTTTGATAAGCGCTTCCTATGCCCTATGCTACACAATAGCCATACTCGCTTTAGCCATTGCCCTATTCCAACGCCGTCAAGTCAATTGAGAAAATCAACGAATCTACACATTCTCATTCTAAAAAGTGCTCAGCAGGACGGAATTCTCTGGTTTAGCGAGTATTCACTTTTCAGATTATTTCCGGGATAGTTTCTTTTTCAATAGTACAACACGGCTGCGATTTATTTCTGGCAAGCCGGCTATCTCAAAGCCATTTTCCGAGGCAATAGCAATGGTTTTCTCAAATTCATTCTCCGATACATGCCCCTTAGGTTCTATAACCAACAAGTGCCCTGTCGATTTTAGAGTTCCATACAATTCTGAGAAAAAACTGGAAATATCAGGAACTTCGTGCACAACGGCAGAGGCAAGAATAAAATCGATTTCTTCTCTTATGTCATCCAGGCCAATAGAGTCATTCTTACAGATTCGTGTTTCAATTCTATCGAATAAACCCGCTTTCTGAGCACGTCTTTCGAGGGATTTAATCATTTCCTCCTGCACATCCACGCATATGACCTTACCATCCAAACCGATCATCCGTGCAAGAGGTAAGCTGAAAAAACCCATCGCACAGCCAACATCCAAAACTTTCATGCCTTCTTTGATATAAGGCGAAAGTATCTTTTCCGGATGCTGTAAAAATTTTCTAACCGGACAAGAAAGAAAATACCCAATCCATACAGGACACACTCTTCCAGCCATCTGTCTTTTCCTCAATTATTTACCTGAGTACTCAGTGACTCTAAATCCTCACCAATAAGATATGTTACATGATTCGATTTGTTCTTAAGTAATTCTCATCACGCATTACGCAATACATTCTTTATAACAGCAGTTTCATCACAATTCTGTTGCTTTGGACACCTGGCACAGTCGCTCCAGACTTTCATTGGCAGTTTGTTTTTTTCAACTATGTTGAAGCCTAATTTAACAAAATAATCCGGCTCCAACGTAAGGGCAAAAACTCTCGGAACACCAAGTTCTGTAGCTTTTTCAAGGGCGGCGGTGACCAGCATTTCACCAATGCCTCTTTCCTTGTTTGCACCATTGACTGCCAGGGATTTGATTTCAGCTAAATCCGCCCAGACGACCTCCAACGCACAGCAACCAACCACATTACTATCAAGTTCTGCCACGATGAAGGTCTGCAGGTTTTCATAAATATCAGCTAATGAGCGAAATAACATCCTGTCCCGCTCGGCATAAGAACTGATCAGAGTGTGAATTGCTTTGGCATCCGAGATTTTTGCATTACGTATATTCATAGGCCAGAAGTATAGCTGTTAATATACAAGGAAACAAAGAAAATCCGGATGCCGCTTCGTTTTCATACTATATAAGCGGCCTTTGAAAAGCGTAGTGCTAATCTTCCTGATGCAGGCAATGCCATATCTTTTCAATATTGTCTTGATGTTTCTCGTTCAGGTTCTGCGGGAGGGTAAAAGTCTTTTGAAAACGCGCATATCGTTTGTTAAAAGAGAATTCATCTTTGACCTGTTCCAGAGAGAGTCCCTGCTGTTTGGCCTCTGTAAGGCCGTTCAGCAAATCCTCAAGGTACTCTTTTCGTGGATGCAAATGCTGCCTGGTCCTGATTAAATCAGGGCTATGGACGCCAACCATAAGGTCGATTTGAAAATCATCATTACAAAGCTCATCTAATACCGAAATTCCACGACGAATACCATTTAAATTTACTTTTCCGTATAAATCCGGCAGCCACGGGCCGCTTCCCATGCCCATACCCACGAGCATATTGTCTTCGGCGATATGAACGAAAATGGAGCTATGGTAGATGGCGTCCCCCCAGTAGATTAACCGAAAATGCATATCTCCAAGATCCAGATTAAGTCTGTCACGAAATGATATGTCGGGATTCCTGACTTCAAATCCGTTCATAATCTCCTTTTCTACCTCTTGGATAAATCTTATTCTCCGTCGTATCTCTCGCTTCTGCGCTGGATTTACTGTGTCCTGTTTCAGCAACTGACGTAAATTCCTGATGCCCTGACTTGTCCCGACGTTGTTACAGTATTGCCTGCGGCCTTTTTCACTCTTAAGCTGATCCCGGAGCCAGTCCATATTCATGGTCTCATGACCGATAACCTGTGCATCCTCGAACAGGATATTTCCGCCCGCATGATGCAGGTGACCGTGTGTATTGATAACGTAAATCCAGTCGTCTCGCTTGAGGTATTTTTCCGCCGCCTCTTTTATCTTACCCATTATATAAGGCGTTATCTCCGTCTCGATAACCACCAATCCCTTCTGTGTCTCTATGACCGTTATATTGGTATGCATACCGAGGTTTGACATACTCAATGTAATGACCCGATCAGTGACCCGTCGTACTGATACATCCTGGGCAGTAGCAACCGTTACCGACAGAAACAAGAAACTAAAGAGGACAAGGCATTTTTTCATATACTTCACCGACAAATCCTCCTTAGATAGTTCCAAAAGATTCAGGTGTAACCAACGTTATTTTGTTTCAAAAGTGATTTTAGCAAAACATTTGCTCTCAGATAAAAATTGTAACTAATCTTATCGAAAATTCCAGTATCAATCCAAATTCAGATGGGAGCGGAAGCGAATGTTATAAAAAATCAAAAAAGGCTGGAAAAAGGGCCGTCTCTGGTATATCGTATTGCGGATTTTACATCATAAGTAGCGTAAATTGAATAACAGACTATTAGTAATAGATAATAATCAAATTTATGCGATTTATACTAATTGACAAGATAGTTTCGCTTGAAACCGACAGGGAAATAAAAGCCATTAAGAATCTTTCTCTCGCTGAGGAATATTTGGCGGACCATTTTCCGACGTTCCCGGTGCTGCCCGGCGTGCTGCTTCTGGAAGGGCTAATCGAGTCGGCATCGTGGCTGGTACGCCAGAGCGAAAATTTCGCTCACAGTATGATATTGCTTGAACAGGCAAGAAATGTTAAATATAGAAGTTTTCTGGCGCCCGGCGCTCAGATAGAATATACAGTTGAGGCTAAAACTATCGAAGAGAATGTAAGCAGCTTTAGTGGATTTGGATTATCGCAAGGCGAGCGAATCGTGGAAGCACGATTCGGACTAAGGCACTTTAACCTGGCCGACGAGAATTCCGCTATGGCTGCGGTGGACGCCCAGATAATCGAAAATATGAAAAAAATATGGAAACTACTGAGGTGATAAAGTATGGCAATGAGTAGGGACGAAATTTTCACAAATGTTCAGGAAGTGCTTATCGATGCGTTAGGTGTTGATGAAGACGAGGTCACCACTGAGGCGACCTTAATGGGAGACCTGGGAGCAGAAAGTATTGATTTTCTGGATATAGTTTTTCGCCTGGAGAAGTCTTTCGGCATCAAGATACCACGGGAAGAGTTATTTCCCGCTGAAAGCCTGATGAATAATTCCGAATATGTCCACAATGGCAAATTAACGGAAAAAGGTTTGGCCGAGTTGCGAGAAAAAATGCCGCATACCGACCTGAC
>CAZMWN010000230.1:287-5836 GCA_964569935.1 uncultured Pirellulales bacterium | reverse complement strand
GATCCGAAAATTGATGCAAAGGCCTGGCCTTACCGGCCCGATTCCTACATATTGTTTTCAGCGGGGGCGGTTGGTCTTTACGGGACGAGCGACGACGTTCGCTATTTTGGCAACTAAACGCCTCCATCCACACCCGATTAGACAAACTAAAGCTATGAGAAAGTATAAATACAAGCTCGGCCTGACCCTCATCGAGATGGTGATTGTTGTAGGTATCATTGCGCTGATGGTCACCATGATAATCAGCCTGGTTTCCCGTTTCGATAATCAGGCCAAAGAAAGAGGGCTCGAATGCACTTTCACGCTGCTCGAAGGCGCGCTGCAGGAATATTATGAGTTCACCGACAGTTTTCCTGAACAACCTGAAAATGATTTTTCAAATGCAGCGGTACATTCGGAATATCTTTATCAGGAGCTTTACTCGATACCGGAGTCTCGGATGATGCTTGATAAAATCAATGATTCTTTAATTGAAAATAAATATGGAACGTCTGATACACCGCCCGAAATACACGATCCATGGGGGACAACATTGGATTACAAATATGTCCCAGGGGATACTTTTCCGGAATTGGTATCGGCAGGGCGGGATAAAGCTTTCGGAACAAACGATGACATCCGCAGTGGAAAAATAGAATGATGTCACTTTGCTGGCGGTTGTTGTGGGCAAAAAGAACATAATGAGAAGCAGAAATGAATATTCCGGTCTGACACTGACTGAGATGGTGGTGGTTATCGCTACGATAGCACTACTTGCCACACTCGGTTTACCCGCCATCCGGGCGCTTCTCAAGTCGTTCGAGACCAACAGCGGCGCCAGGGACATAATAAGCACGTCTCTATTCGGCGCCCGTGCCATAGCAGCCAGGGAACAGCGCTATGCCGGTGTACGATTTCAGATGGATTCGGCCGGTAATCAGTATATGATTCACATAATACACGATCCTGAAAAGACGGGTTTGAGTTCGGGCTTTCGGGCGGTCAAAGGTCTAAAACCGATGAAGCTGCCGGAGCATACACGTGCTGTGGATCTAATGGTCAGGGGCAACCATAGCCCCAATCCCGCCGGTGCCCAGGATCCAAACAATGTCCCCCTTGCAGCGACTGGCCTTGATGATACAAATCAACAGAATCTGGGACCGGATGGAAAAAATATATATATTACAGATATTTCAACTTTCTCGATTATTTTCTCGCCAACCGGGAAGCTGATAACTCACGAGATCCGTGTCAGAAACAGAGATGGAATTTATCAGCCTGATAACACTATAATTACTAAACTCTCAGAGGATGATATTTTTAATTCCCCTGAAAACATTGAAAACCTGGGAGTTGGGACGTTCGTTCAGGATGATTATGCCCAGATGGGCCTTGGTGCGGAACTGAGCAGAAACAGGATAATCATCTCTGACAGAATCCAATTCGATAAACTGGATGCACAGGGAAGGTTCGATTATTTGAACAGTCTGGAGCCGATCTACATAAATCCCTATACAGGGACAATGATAAGCAATCGTCCATAGGTCTTATGCTAAAATGAAGTTAATGCCGAAAAAAAATGGTTTTTCTTTGACCGAGGTTTTGCTGGCTATCGGTACGCTCGCTATCGGGATGACGTTTATCAGCGGCACCTTCCTTGCAGGTATTTATCTTTCTACGGTTGCTACTGAGCGGACTATCGCAGCGGTTGTTGCCGACGAAGCCTTCGCAAAAATCAGGCTCTACGGCATTGATCTGTCGGACCCTAATCTACCGGTCAACAGGTTAACACACTTTGAATCATTAAATACTGTAATCGCCCCCGACGAATTCGCATACCCATCAACCAGGACGCAATTCGACAAGCAATACTACTGGTCCGCTCTTTGCAGGCCGTTGTATTCGAATCCGGATAATCGACTTTTACAGGTAACAGTATTTATAAGCAGGAAAGTAGGCAGCGGAACCACATATCCGGGCGGTGCGAACAGGCCTATGCCGGTCGAGGTTGGCGTTTCGCTCGTTGTCGGCAGTGGAAATGAAAATAAACTTACGATAAATACAGCGGACAATCAGGCATATATTAATGACGGATATAAAATTGTTGATAACCGCACGGGCAGGATTTATAGAGTCGTGCAGCAAGATTTCGATGCACCCGAGATAATCATCCTCGACAGAGCCTGGCAGGATGGATCGGCTGATTCTGTATGGGTTGTTCCGCCACCTCTCGGCGGTGGTAGAAAACCCGGGATAGCGATATACCAAAAAGTAATCAGGTTTTAACTCAACAGCAGAAGAATTGATGAACAATAAACAAAAAAATAAGGCTTTTACACTCATAGAGCTTATGGTTTCCATGGGGATTCTTGTTGTCGTCTTGTCCTTTGCAGGCGTAATCTTTAGAGTCAGTATTAATTCCCATCGCACTGCGCTCGCAAATGCTGAAATCATGCAGAAATTGCGTGCTATCACAAGCCAGCTCAATACCGACTTCAAAGGTCTTAACAAAAATGGAGAGATTTTCGTAATTTGGGAAGCCAGGCAGTTGCAGGACACTGCATACAAAGATAGCAACCTCGACGGGTATGAGAGATTTGACCGTATAATGTTCTTCGCGGACGGTGACTTCCAATCGTATGGAACCAATCCGATGGTTCGCGGCAATACCGCAAGAATCTGCTATACGCTCGCCAGGAACAGCAAATCCAGGCCGGAAGGACAGGACAGAGCCAAACGAGTGCTTGCAAGAACTCAGCATATATTGACCTCCGATACGAAACTTATCGATTTTCTCAATCCCGGCAGCTTTAGTAATACACAATGGCTCGAATGGAATAACAGTTACGAATATGACAAGACTTCTCTGGAACAATGGAAGAGAATTCCCTGGGAAGATAAAATGAATATGCTCTCCGTTATCTGTGATGTTAAAGCATTTCAAAGCAGTGTCGACGAAGATGTAAGGGGGGTGATAGTCGAACCATCGGATGCAAATTCAATTCACATGCTTTTATGTGAAGGCGTGGGTGAGTTCGAGATTCAGGGCTGGTCTGATACATACAGGCGATGGTTGCCGGAGGTCGACCCGGATGGCGACGGGAATTTAGCTGATACCAACTTTTTCTTAAATGATCCTAATAAGGTACCTGGTGTGCTGTATCCTTATCCTCCTAACGGGGGTGGGGAAATCAATAATATCTATCTTGACAGAGAACAGTTAGACAGGACTCATTTTAATGAAATCCCGGGACTTGGGCGGGCTCTGAAATTTACTTTCACCTTGTATGACTCCAAAGGCATCATCAAGGAAGGCAGAACATTTACACACATTGTTTATTTGGACAGCTAACCTGACACAATGAGAACATCAAATAAAATAATTTCAAAAAATAATTCCATCGGTTCGGCTCTTATCCTGGCCGTGGTACTAAGCAGCCTCTTGGCGATGGTCGGGGTGTTGTTCGTTATGGTTGCTCGCATGAATAAAATGGCAACATCGGCCGTTTCCGAAAATATGGAGCTCAACTTGGCTGTCGATACAGTAATCGCAACAATATCGCAGCAATTAGCTCTGGATGTCCCCCGCATAACAATTCAGGAAGTAACAGAACCGAACCAAACAGACCCGAATGCAGTAGACCCTAATGCACCGGAGCCAATTCCAGTACTACTAAAAGAAGAATACTACGACTATCCCGATGCCAATAACTTATGGCTGGCCGATCTCGAGCCTTACTACAATTCGGATAACGGTTACTGCTGGAGACAAATAAGCGATATAACAGGATCTCTGACGGGAGCAAATCGAAATATACAGGCCGTTAATGTAACTGAGTACGAACCTGTAACCGATGCCAATATCTTCATTGCCAATGCAGACGCCGATGGTGACGGAGTGGGAGATTCGAAGTGGGTTAAACTTGATGAGATGTCCTCCGGTCAGGGTAAGCCCATTTACGCAGCAGTAAGGATTATCGATAACGGCGCGATGCTTAACGTCAATACAGGGTATAAATTTAATCCAAGGGACCCCAATGCAATCAACTCTGATTTAGACGGCACAAACCAGTTGCAGATAAACCTCATGGCCCTGGCCGACAGACCGGGGGAGCCTCACACACAGACAGATGAGATAAATCTGCTTTTGGAAAGAGCAAATAATGGCATCGACGTTAATAGCGCTAATCCGTGGGATTTGCGTACATATTTACAGAAGGTTATCTGGAATTATGGCGATCCCAATGGTTATACGCTTTTTGATCTTTCCGATGAACTGGAGCTTCGTTATAGATACATATTGAATCATACCGGCATAGACACACGCCTGGAAGAATGGTCCGACCAGTTCAGAACAGGAACTTTATCTACTCCGGTGACAACCGGCGGACAAGAGCTGGATGCCTGGTTTAAAAAAGCCGCCGGTAGTGACAGCTTCGACCCGAATTATACATATAGACATATTGCCACTACATACAACATGGACCGAATCATTAATCCCGTCGGTGCCGAACTGAATAATGGCAAGATGATTAATGTAAACCGAGCGAATAAGAATTTGCTGTATGATGCTATAAGAGCGGGACTGCGATACGAAGTAGACCCCAACGATCCCAATTCCTTCATGCTCATCGACGAATTGGCTGCTCAGTTGGCGGTTAACATCGTTGATCTTAGAGATTCCGATGCAGATGCAACCATCCTGACGGTCGGCCCGAAAACATATTATGGCTTCGAGGCCCAGCCGTTCATAAGCGAGATTGCATTCAGAATCAATTCCAACAACCCGGATGTTTCGAGCAATAATTATTTTGCCATTGAGCTTTATAATCCGTTCAAGGTGGATATTCCTCTAAGCAATTTCAGGCTGGAGCTTGGGGATGCAAACAACCTCATCGTTAATACGGTACCGCTGGGCGGATATGTTATGGCCGCCGACAGTCGATTCGTTATAACCAACAATCCTGATGCTTCGAGTCAATTTGGTATAAATGCCGTGATGTCAACAGGCAGTGGTAAAGAAGAACCAAATCTTGTTCTGGCAAAATACATTCAGACCAGCGACGATCCCCCGGAATATGAGCTAAGTGAAAGATATAATATCTATCTTCGCAGAATAACACCGCTTGATATGCTCTATCTCGATAAACAAGACACCCAAGTCGATTGGTTTTCCTGGGATGATGTTAAAGACATTTCTCAGTTCTACTGCAGGAATGATGACAATTGCAATTTCATATACCAGGATTTATCCGCTGCGACCAATACCCTGAGTTTGCCTAACGGGACGACTGGGGCAAAAACGAACTACAATCTTACAGATTCCGGATACTTTATTTCGGCAGGGGAAATCGCCAAGGCTCTTACGATTGGCCCGAGCACCGACCCGAATGATATGCTCGGTCTCAAGCTGGCGGCCGAGCCTCCCGAAGCACAAGTACGAGTTGATTTACTAAGTCCGGTCTATACGAACATTTTTCAGTATCTGACCGTCATAGATCCGACAGAACATTTCGATCTGATCGATCCGAATAACTATACAAATTACCAATTATTTTTAAATGAGACAA
>CAZMWN010000230.1:0-277 GCA_964569935.1 uncultured Pirellulales bacterium | reverse complement strand
GATCAATATCAACACCGCCCCATGGTATGTAATAACACAACTGCCCTGGATGTTTCCCGTAATCGCCCAGGATATAGAAGCTTATCGAAATGCAACAGGAGCCTTCGAGAGTATCGCCGAGTTAATGTATGTGCAGCAGATGGGCTTACATAGCCCCTTTGCAAATGACGCTCTCGATTTGAACCGAATACCTGATCTTACACCGAACGATGGAGCCGTTGACGATTTTGAAGAGCGGGACATTATTTTCTCGCGGATCAGCAATCTTGTTACCGTG
>CAZMWN010000229.1:0-5862 GCA_964569935.1 uncultured Pirellulales bacterium | reverse complement strand
CCGCAATTCCCTTCGGCGTTGCTCGGGACAAGAACAGCGTGGCTAAATATTTGGTGAGCCGTATGCGAACAGGTATATGATATATACGAAGTATCCGCTAAGCAGCAGCAGGCCGGCGATTCTGCCGACCACGCGCTTGCCGATTATTATCAAGCCTGCGAAGGCGGCACAAACGATAATCATAATCCAGTAATCAATTCCTCCTGCAAAGCGAGAAGATATATCGAACGGCTTAACCGATCCCGCTATGCCGGTTACGAGCAGGGTATTGAAAATATTCGAGCCGACTAAGTTGCCGACGGAGATATCATGCTCGCCTTTGACGGCGGCGACGACGCAGGTGACAAGCTCCGGCAGCGAAGTGCCCAGTGCGATAACGGTCAGGGCGATAACACCTTCGCTTAAGCCGATTTGCCTGCCGATGAAAATTGCACCTTCGACGGTCATTTTCGCGCCCAGCGCCAATCCCACCAACCCGATCACGACGAATATTATACTCTTTTTCGCACTTGTTATCTCGTATTTCGTCGCCGCTTCGAGACTGTTGGTAATGAGCTTTGCCTGCTGGGCTTCCTTTCGTGCAACGTGTGTTATTAACAGAATAAGAGCCGCAAAGACTACCAGCAGGGCGGCCGCTTCCGGCCGGGCGAGATGCGCATTATGCAGAAACGGCCAAAGCAGCAGTGCCACCGCCAGCATGACCGGCACTTCACGCATCAGTGTCAGTTTTTTAACTACAAGCGGACGGATAAGGGCGATAAGGCCGCCGACCAGGGCGAGGTTGGCGATATTGGAGCCGAAGACATTTCCGACGGCGATATCTCCGCCGTTGGTTTTTTGGAGCACACCGGCGATACTGGCCGCTACTTCCGGCGCCGACGTCCCCATCGCTACAACAGTCAGGCCGATGACCAGCGAGCTTACTCCCAGCCGTTGCGCCAGGCCTACCGCGCCGGAGACTAAAAGCTCGGCACTCTTCCAGAGAATCACCAAGCCGCCAACCAATAATAATATAGCCAAAGTTATGTTCATATAATCGCTATAAGTTTAGCCGTCCCGTAATATATCAGGGATTTGATTTCCAGAAACATTAATTCAAGAGCGCCTCTTTTTCAAGCTAATTAGCAGATAAAAACTATTGTCTTTGTCTCTCGCAACGGCCTATTTCTGAAAATCATAATTGACATTTAGCAACGATTTAGTCTAATTATTGTTATAAGCCATAAATTTAATACTAAATTCGGAGGCAAGCCATGTTAAAACAATTGAATTCCTTAATATTGTTTTTACTGATTACTATGTCTATACATCCATCCGGCGTTTCGGCACGGGAGACGGTTGTTTCAAAGGTTCAACGCATCGAGCTTTCCGGTAATGATATAATCAAGGTCGAGGCCGACAGCGAACGGGGATTCAATTTTCCCTTTTACCTTTTTATTCCAGAAACAATCGACAAGGGTCAGGCAAGTTATCTTTATGTCGAAACAAACAATACCGGCACGGCGAGCGATGATTTTGAGGTCCATCTGCAAAAGGCTTTGAAGCTGGCCGAGAGTTCATATCCCAACCGAATAGCAAGAAAGCTTAACGTTCCGTTACTGGTCCCGACATTTCCACGTTCGAGGACTAACTGGCGGTGCTACACGCATGCCCTCGATAGAGACACCCTTGAAATCAACGAAGGACAATTAAAGCGTATTGATTTGCAATTGATTGCAATGATTGATTTTGCACACGAATTGCTTCGGGCCAATGATATCCAAATGCACGATAAGATATTCATGCACGGATTTTCAGCATCCGCCAAATTCTGCAACCGCTTTGCTTTCTTATATCCCGAACTTGTCAAAGCGGCGGCTTCGGGCGGTGTCAATGGCCTTCCAACGCTGCCTATTAGCGAACGTAACGGCTGCGCACTGCCTTTTCCTATCGGGATTGCCGATATCGAAAAATTCACGGGTAAGCCTTATGACGAGCAGGCCCATCAGCGCATCGCACAATATATTTACATGGGATACATGGACCGAAATGATACCCTTCCATCGCGGGATGCATGGAGAGAAGAAGAAGCCGAAATAATTCGTGAGGCAATAGCCGCTATAATGATGCCTGACCGCTGGGCGATTAGCCGGGCTGTTTATAAACAGAAGCTGCCCCGTGCCCAATGCGTCACCTATAATGCCGTGGGCCATGCAATTAAGGACGAAATGCTCGACGACCTTGTGAAGTTCTTCAAAGCCAATTCCGGCCGGGATTATGTCCCTATTGAGCCTTATGCCTATCCCTTCGTTGAGTACCGGCAAATCACAGAGGCCCATATAAACGCCGTATATTGGAAGGGCGACGAGGATGTACCTAAATTCGCCGGAGGGAGCCTGCGTGAAGATAAATTTCTTATGGGCATCGAAGAATGGCTCTCGGGCCAGGATTATCGACAATTAAGCGAGTTCGTTGAAAATACCGGCTTTAATTTCCGCTTAAAGGCCCAGGGTCACCCGGATATTGTTATCACAAAAAGCAACTACAGCGGCAACTCCAGCATGGGCGACGGAGAATTCCAGGCGTATTATGTGCAGTTGAATGAAGACCAGCTAAGGGACATGGTCCCGGACGTCCCCTTTACAATACATCCTAAAAACAGCAGTGACAAATACGTTTGGAAGGTTAATGACGGCGTGACGGTCGTCAGGCCCGTATCCTATGATGAGCTTATACTCGAAAAACTAAATAGCACCGTCCCGCCGCATAATATACAGCTCAACGCGAAGATTGATAGCGCTGTGAAGTTTCTAAATACGCTTGTCGGCGACTTCGAATATGCCGGACAGAAAAAGCAGATACATCTACAGCTTCAGGTCGAGCCTTCCGAGATTGAACAGGCGCCGAGAATCACATTCTCCGCTGAGGGGCTCTCAGTTATGGAAATGCTGATGATAATCTGCCATCGCGCTTCACTGGACTATCGCATCGAAGGCACAACGGTATATATCGAAAAGAAAAACTAAATCAGGTTCAATATCATATGTAATTTGTGAAAATCACAATTGACTTTTCACCAAGACCGGCTTATCCTGCTTCCAGAGGATTTCACCGAAAGAGCGAATGCAACGAAATATAAAGGAATTAGTACGCCTCTGATAAGTGACCCAAAGGCGTGTTATACGGATCAATCTAGTTATTGTTATCATGTCGCAGTATAAAGGATGGATATAGATGACTGCAGAGCTATGGGGAGTAATAATTGGCGGTATAATAGGTATCGTAGGCACTCTATCTACAACCATTATTACGACAACATTGTCAAATCGTAGACGTGCTAAAGCAATTCAGGCTATAGCCAAAGGTGAAATAATAGCTATCAAGGAAAAGGCTGAGCGATTCATTGGTGGTAAGAGTTCAGCAGCCGGTTTGGGAGCGTCAACGCCAATGCTTACGTCTATCGCCTCAGAATTAGGCTTCCTTTCTGAAGATCAAGCAGTTGCCCTCAGGCGCGCAGTTACGCTTGATATGGAAATGAGAAAAGAAGAGAGTAAGGAAAAAGCAAAGCTTGCTGTTAAAGCATGTGAGGATGCATTATCCATCCTTTCGTAAAAATGATTGATGTAAAAGAACTTGGAATATATAAGCAGCCTGCCCTTGCCGTTTTAGGTAGACTGTATTATCATTGTTATGCTCTAAACCAAATTGAAGGTTAATAATGACAGATAGTAGCTTTTTTGAAGAACAGAAAGAACAATCTTTGGTCAAGTCAACCATTGTGGCCAAATACTTTGATGTCTGGTCAAATGTTATCATTAATACTCAGAAACATTATCCTCAACACTCGCAAAAAATTGCGTATATTGATCTTTTTGCCGGTCCTGGCCGTTACCAAGATGGCACACAATCAACACCATTAAGAATATTAACCAATACCATAGAAAAGCCAGATTTACGTGAACGATTGGTAGCCATATTTAATGATAAAGACGAAAACAACTCGAAAGCATTAGAGAGAATAATTGTGGAAATTCCCGGAATTGAAACATTGAAATACAGGCCTAAAGTTTACAATCAGGAGGTCGGTGAAGAGATTGTTAAGATGTTTGAAAGTATGAATCTCATACCAACTCTGTTTTTCGTTGACCCATGGGGTTATAAAGGACTTTCTCTTCGACTGGTAAATTCTGTATTAAAAGATTGGGGTTGTGATGCTATTTTCTTTTTCAATTACAATCGTATCAATATGGGAATAGATAATGAAGCTGTAATAGAGCATATGCAAGCCCTGTTTGGGGAGACACAGGCGATAGCATTAAGAAATAAATTAATGGGAGAAAATTCACAAAAGAGAGAATTACTTATTGTTGAAGAACTTTGTAAGGCATTAAAAGCATACGGTTCGAGATATGTTTTACCTTTCAGATTCAAGAATGAAAGAGGGAACAGAACAAGCCATCATCTTATTTTTGTAAGCAAGAATTTCCGGGGATATGAAATCATGAAAGGTATTATGGCACGTGAAAGCACAAACGACGCGCAAGACGTGCAATCTTTCGAGTACAATCCTGCGGACCTTTTGCCACAGCAAACACTTCTGTTTCAACTTTCTCGTCCACTTGATGATTTAAAAGAAGGTTTATTAAACACGTTCAAAGGGCAAAAACTCACTATGCAGGAAATATATGAACAGCACAATGTGGATACCCCTTTTATCGAAAAAAACTACAAACATGTTTTGCGAGAACTTTACGACGATGGTTCCATTGAGGCAATTTCACCAAGAGGAAAACCGCCACGCAGAAATTCATTCGGTGATAAAATCATAGTAACTTTTCCCGATTAGGAGTAAAAATGGCTATAAGTAAGATAGAATGGACGGAATCTACCTGGAATCCTGTTACCGGATGCACAAAAATCAGTGCGGGTTGTAAAAACTGTTATGCCGAGCGCATGGCAAAAAGATTAAAATTGATGGGGCAATCCAATTACGCTAACGG
Source organism: uncultured Pirellulales bacterium (assembly GCA_964569935.1). GTDB lineage: Bacteria > Planctomycetota > Phycisphaerae > Sedimentisphaerales > Anaerobacaceae > JAFGPS01. Next base: position 883 of record CAZMWN010000229.1, on the reverse strand, counting down.
TTTTCAGGTTACTCTCCATGAGCATGTCCTGGAATATCCCTTGTCCTGGAAAAAGCCTCAGGTCATATTTGTCAATTCCATGAGCGACTTGTTTCATGAACAGGTTCCAGATTCCTTTATATTTAAGATTTTTAATATTATGAAACAAGCATATTGGCATCAATTTCAGATTCTTACTAAACGATCTACACGTTTGATTGAATTAGCCTCGAGACTTGAATGGACAAAAAATGTTTGGATAGGCGTCAGTATAGAAAATGAAGATGTAAAATTCAGGATTGATGATTTAAGGTTTGTTCCCGCTTCTGTAAGATTTTTGTCGTTAGAACCACTTCTTGGACCATTTGCATCTCTTAACTTAAGTAATATTGATTGGGTAATTGTCGGAGGCGAATCAGGACCAAAGGCTAGGCCAATGAAGGAAGAATGGGTAACACAAATTAAAGAACAGTGCATTGAACAAAACGTACCATTCTTTTTCAAACAATGGGGTGGAGTCAACAAAAAGAGAGCAGGAAGGTTATTAGAGGGCAGGACTTGGGATGAGATGCCTGAGAAGCTTATTGATATTGAAGAAACTGATCATAACAAATCGCTGCATCTGACTGCTATTTCACCGGCGCTTCATAGTAGCAGGTGAGCTTTGGCATTCCTTTCATTGCTTTTTCTGCTGATTTCTGGTTAGGGATTATTTAGAAGTGGATTCCGGATCGAGTCCGGAATGACAAAAGAAAAGTATTAAAATTTTCCTACTACGAGGCAGGCGTTATGTCCGCCGAAGTCGAATGAATTGCTCCTGGCACAATTTGAAAAATTCACAAAAAAAGGACAAGACCGTAACAAAACGGTAACATATAATTATCACAATGCTCCCATCGAAAAA
>CAZMWN010000228.1:0-5883 GCA_964569935.1 uncultured Pirellulales bacterium | reverse complement strand
ATGAAAAAATCCTTTTCAAGTTTAACCGCCCAGCCGTAACCGGCCTCAAAGGGGCTTATGTTAAATTCTCCGGCTAATTCGTGTCCGTAAAGCGGAAGCCCTGCCTCAATCCTCAAGCTATCGCGGGCACCAAGTCCACAAGGTAATATACCAAATGGTTTTCCCTTTTCTAATAACAAAGCCCAAAGTTCCGCTGCCTTTTTGGGATGAACGAACAATTCATAACCGATCTTTGCTCCGGTATAACCTGTACGGGATATTATGCAGTTGATACCATCCAATTCAGTTTCAATCAGATAAAATGGTTTCAAATTCTGAAATTGTTGTTTAGTCTCTTCTCCTTTTATCATTGAGAACAATAATTCCATCGATACAGGGCCTTGCAGGGCAATATCTACTATGCAATCAGAGCCGTTGTTGCAATCTCTCATATCACGAATAACAGGTTTATACTCTAACTTCCGAGCAGGTTCTTCAATATCAAGGATCGCTTTGTTGTTTTGTAATGCCTCAAGATAAGCCTTTATCTTAGGTTCGTTGGCAGCATTGACAACAACCATGAAGTTATCTTCCGCCCTCCGACAGACAATAATATCATCAAGAACATTTCCTGCCGCATCAAGGATATAACTGTATTGGGCGGATCCGTTTTTCAGTCTGCCAGTATCATTTGTTGTAATGGTATTAAGGAAATTCTGCGCGTAATCTCCCTTAATTTCCAATATGCCCATGTGTGTACAGTCGAATAATCCCGCTGATTCACGAACAGCGAAGTGTTCGGCACTGATGGAAGAAAACCAAAGAGGCATTAAATAACCGGCGAATTCGGCAAGTAGATTTTTTTCTATCAACTTTAAATGCTGCTCATATAAAATACTTCCGATGGCTGTTTTTTCACTGTTATTGAAAAAAAACTGCCCCAAGGAATCACTTTTTGCCAATTTTTTAAACTCCTTCTTCGTAATAAGAAAGTAACAAAAATAAGCCAAATCGTGTTAAAGTCAATAGGAATGAACAAAATTCTCAAAAATTCTTAAACAACTTTCAAAAAGAATTCAAATAAGCCGAATTGAAGTTTTCAAAAAGTTGAACTTTCAAATGTAAAATAAAAAAACTACCGAATCCATTATTTCTTAGTCAACTTCATGATTATCTTAAATAAATCCGTGTTATCAATTACACCAGCAAACTCTTTTGCTCCCTGTCCAACAGCATAAATCGGGACATTAATCCCGGTATGATTTGTCGAGCCCCAGAATACCTCCGGCATAAAACCTTTCCCTTTATTTTTCACTACCCACAATCCTCCGCATTCGTGATCTGCTGTCACTATAATCAAGGTATCATCTCTATCTTCGACCCAATCCATAACCACATGGAATGCTCTATCGAATTCGAGTGTATCAAAAATGCTGTACTCAATAATATTATTATGCCCCGCCCAGTCAATTTTACCACCTTCGACCATCAGGAAGAATCCGTCCGGATCGTTATCCAGCACACAAAGTGCTGCCGAGGTCATTTCCGACAGATGAGGAACCACATCATAAGTTGGTACATCTTCTCTTTCTATCAGGGGAAATAGAACTTTTTTAGGACGATAATAATCATACTCCCAGGGCATTTCCTCGGGGCAAAATAATCCCGCCAGGAAAAAAACTTCCGTAGAATTTTTATCGATTGGACCGACCGTATCCAGCATTTGTTGTCTTGTCATTACCACAGCGTATTTAGCCTTTTTGGCTTTTTCCTCAGTCATTCCTTTACCGTTTTTGTAATAGGCTCCAAAAAGAAGGTTGGGTCTGGTCTGAGTCATGTAGTCATTAGCTATATCGCGGTGATTATTACGACTACGATTGTGTGCTCCATAACCCGCCGGTGTCGCATGCGTCAGGGGCACTGTTGTGATAAGTCCCGTAGCTTTTCCCTGCTCCTTCAAATATTCCAGGATAGTCTTTATAGGCTTACCTGCTCTCTCGCAGATAACGCCGTTTTTTACTTTTTGTCCCGTCGCCATTGCCGTAACGGCAGCCGCTGAATCAGTTGCGTGATAGTTAACCAGATGCGAATTAGCCGAATGTGTAGCAAGTTCTCCGCAATAATACTTCTCGAACGATAATTTTCCCTCTTCTCCATAGGCATACAGCGAAGCGGCCTTAACATGTTCGAATCCCATCCCGTCCCCGATCATTACAATTACATTTTTAACTACCGCCAGGGATGTCTGCCCCAGTAAAACTAAAACAGCAACCAAGATCAATAAATTTGATTTACGCAACATTTTTATCTCCTTTTTTGCTTATCTAACGACTTCCATAATTCAAAGATAATTAATAATATTATATTCTCAAACTGACAGAATTTTATATAGGAATTGATATAACTACCGATTTCACATTAAGATAACATCATGTGTCATTCCCGCGAAAGCGGTAATACATACTATAAAACTCTTTAATGGATACCTGCTCTCGCAGGTCTGACAAGTCGAATCAGCAAGCTTGAAATTATATTATATTGTTTTATGGTGTCGAATGAAACAGTTTTTTACAGAGATTTAGGCTAATATTCAGGTTACGCATTTTATTCGTTATTTGTGAATTTATAAATCCTTAATCTGGGCCCAAACAATTTTATCTACTGGAATTCCTTTAGATAAATTTTCTGTTCTTGTACGCAGAGCACGTTCGCCCGGATATAAGATACTCCTTGAATCCGATTCAGGTATCGAATTGTGATAGTCGCTGATGATTTCATTTACATTTTGAGCTATCATTGGATAATTATCCAATTTCGATATATCGATTGAAATATAAACCTGCGAAACACCGAAATCATCCTCATGCTTACTTACTTCGTGAGTAGCTTCGCCTCCTGAAAAAATAGTCGCCATTAAATTTAACAAAAGGGATAGTCCGGCCCCTTTCCAGTATCCGATTGGGAGCGAGCGCTCCGACTCAATAATAGCCGATGGGTCGGTTGTTAACTGCCCTTTTTTGTCATATCCTCCCGGCAAAGGTAATTGCTGCTTTCTGAACTGATAGGATTCCATCGTGCCGTAAGAAAACTGTGACATCGCCATATCGAGGACAATCGCTTCATCTTTATAAGGTACGGCAAGAATCAAAGGATTGTTCCCCAACCGGCAATCCACCGCACCCCAGGCGGGCATATTAGCAATCGTATTTGTCCAACCGATGAACACGAAACCCGCCTTGGCAGCTTTCCAGCCGTAGGTTCCGCCGCGCATCCAGTGGTTTGTATTCGAGAGCGCCACGCAACCTATTCCATATTTTTTGGACAGATTTATCGCCCGTTCGGTACAAACTAAAGCATTGATCGGCCCCGGCCCTAATTTCCCATCCCACTGCTCGATGGCGCCGGAACTGCTTTTTAGCTCGGGTTCATTATCTATCCGGATATATTTCTTCTCAACGAATTCAACGAAGCGGGAAAAACGATTCACGCCATGCGAGTAAACACCGTCGAGACTATTTTCTGTGAAAATTTCAGCACAGATATTAGCCTTATCAGGTGAAAAACCATTCTTTATTAGAATCCGATAGAATTCCGATTTCATCTGATTACATGGAATTCGAATTACATCGGCCGAAAAATTTTTCTTCTCTTCCCGAGGTTTCATAATTCAAGTTTCTACGTGTCACTTAATCTGCAATAGCCTGATAGGTGAGTACTCTGAATTTTCCGATTAAAGTTTCCTGCCAGTAATTATCCACCTGCGACATAAATATGCCAACCAGTTCTTCTTCGGGATCGATCCAGAACCGTGTATAAAACGCGCCGTCCCAGCCGAAGACGCCGAGCGATTCGAGCTGGTCGTACCTGCCTCTTTCAGTGCGGATTCCAAAGCCCAATCCGAATTTGTCACCCATGATGCCGTTATGCTCGAATGAGTCCCAAATATATAAATCCCCTATCGAATTGGATGTCATTAATTCTATTGTTTTTCGACTCAGGATGCGAACACCATCGAGCTGTCCCATATTTAGCAACATCTGTGCAAAACGAAGATAATCGGAAGGCGTCGAGACAAGACCGGCCCCGCCGGAAAAGTATGTCTGAGTTGTCAGATAGGAAAGGTCAATGTCGCTCTCGGTCATTTTGCCGTCTGTATATTTATAGGTTTTTGCAAGACGAGGCAGTTTGTCTTTTGGAAGAATCAGGTGCGTATCATTCATTTGTAAGGGGATAAAGATTCTCTGTTTGAGGAACTCATCAAGAGTCATATCCGAAATAATTTCCACAAGATAACCAAGCACATCAACAGACATACCATAATGAAATTCCTCTCCGGGATGAGAAATCAAGGGAAGTTTTCCCAATTTCTTTATCATTTGCTCTATCGTCCCCTCGGTCGGCGTCAGGCCGACGGTCATGCCGGCCGGTTTATAATACCTGCCGAGCGGACTGTCGTCATAGGTGATTCCCGATGTATGGTTGAGCAGATTGCGAATTGTGATTTCGCGCCTGGCGGGAACAAGAGTGTGAGCTCCCGTATCGGGATCGATTTGAACAACCTGCGGATTTTCGAATTCCGGGATGAATTTCGAGACCGGATCGGTCAAGAGAAAATGTCCCTCTTCGTACAATATCATCACGGCGACCGAAGTGACAGCTTTGGACATCGAGGCGATACGGAACATCGTGTCTTTTTGCATCTGTTTTTTGGCCCCGATATCCATCATGCCGTAAGTCTGAAAATGTGCGATTTTCCCCCGGCGGGCTATTAACGTCACTGCACCGGGCATTTTTCCCTGCCGGACATAATCGTTCATTACTTTGTTGAGGCGTTCCAGCCGTTCAGAAGACATACCAACCTTTTCCGGCGCAACAACCGGTATAGTTCGGGCCAAAACAGGACTCGATATAAAAAATACCAATAAAACAAAGGTAAGCGTTTTTGGATTCTTTTTCATGACTTTTCTCCTGTTTCAACGCCCTCAACCGCGAACGCCTTGCCTATGGTCGATTCTTCGCGAAGCGGTGCTATCGCTCGATATTCAGGCGAATTAAAGCAACGATGCAAATGCTCAAAGCTGTCAAACTTAACCATGACTATTTTCCCCGGTTTCCAATCACCGAAAATTGCGAGAGTTTCGCTGTCTCTTGCAAGATATTTACCGCCGAATTTTTCAATGATTTTCGGCACATCAGCAACATATTTGGAATATGCTTCCCGGTCAATTATCTTCTTGATTTCAGCAATAAAATATACCGGCATTTGAATATCCTTTCTGCTTTGTTATACAATAAAGGGGCTTAGCGGGAGTGTTCCTCAGTATCCGACTGGCAGTTGTATTGAGGCATTTTTGCTTTTGTTTTTTGCCAAAGCATTGGTATGAGCCCGACCAGGAGGATCGGGACATTCCATATAATCATAAACAATCGAAAGAGTTTTCCCGTAAAAGAAATCTCACGGGACCATAACTGCCGCCACATCCGCCCCCAAATATCCACCTGCCAGCGAATGCTTTCGAAAGGCATAATCGGAGTCAATTGGCCTACTGCCCGGCCACAGTGTGGGCAATAGTGATATATCGGATTTACAGGTCGCAGACAATTAAGACAAAGCGGAGTCTCTTCTTCCTGATGATTATTTTCACTGTTTTTCTCAATCTCTGATTCCATCTGGTTTATTAAATAAACTATGTTATTTAACACAACCGACCAACATATGATACAAATCGATATGTTAAAAAATGCACAGGTATATAATATTCTTAGCTGTTTATATCTTCTTTAGAAGTTCGGATAAAATACGGCCATGACAAAATTGATACTTTTTGCCGCTGCCGCAAATGCAGAGTGTATTTATATTCTTACCGGCAACGGCCATTTTCAATATCATATCCTTAATGTTCA
>CAZMWN010000227.1:0-5893 GCA_964569935.1 uncultured Pirellulales bacterium | reverse complement strand
GGATAATCAAATGGGAACGCGGTTAAAATCCGCGGCGGTCGCGCCGCTGTAAGCGTCTGCTCCGATTGTAGGATCGGAAATCCAATGGACATTTTATAAATTCCCAAGCGTAATCAAAACGTTTAGGAACCATATCCACTGTCCTCTGCTAAAAATTTAGCGCCGGATGGGAAGGAGTCTTGAGGTAGGACGCAAGCCAGAAAACCTGCCTGTAGTTGGTAACACATATACGAGGAATCTCATGTTACTATAAGTAGTCAATGGGACTCCTGGTGTTCTCGCGAACTGGAACGCAAGTGTGGCATTCCGGCCTGATATTAGTTCATAAGCTAACGTTCGGTCCGGATTAATATGAAGATAACCGCTGTTCCCTTCGTGGGGACGGCGGTTTTTTTTATTGATATGCCCTCGCGTTAAGGGCCGGATCAAACGAAAGGAGGTAAGGAAAAATAATGCAGTAACTGGTATTCTTTCACCACCAAGTTAACTGCATGTGTCAAAGGAGATAATGTCGAAGAACATAGAAAAATCTTAAAGAGCAAAGAAACGTTTTAAACGGAGGTGAGCAAATTATGATTTTAGAAAGATTCATTAAACCAAGGTGTTGGATTTGCCCTATCGTTGTTTTAACAATCGCTGGTGCGGCAAGTGCTGCAATAGCCACATTTGACGATTTAACATTGTCACCGGAATCCTATTGGAACGGCTCAGATGAATCGGGCGGCTTTACCAGTGGGGGCATATACTTCAGCAACAACTATAATGCCGACTGGAATTCATGGGACGGTTTTGCTTATTCCAACCTAACTGATACAACAACGACAGGAATTTCGGGCCAATACAATGCCATTACAGGAGCCGGTCAGGGTTTTTCGACCAATTATGTCATTTGCTCTGTCGGCTGGATATCGCAACCCATCATTATGCTGAACACGCCCGGGACCGTCGATGGTCTGTACGTGACAAACAGTAACTACACGTACTACTCCATGCTTCATGGAGATGCTTTTGCAAAAAAGTTCGGTGGTGACACCGGCAATGACCAGGACTGGTTTATGTTAACTATTACAGGCAAGGATATTGACGGAGCTGCAACCGGCACGGTTGATTTTTACCTGGCTGATTATCAATCTACCGACAACAACGCTGATTATATAGTGAACACATGGCAATACATCGATTTAAATTCACTGGGCGAGGTTAAAAGCCTTGAGTTCAGCCTAAGTTCGAGTGACACCGGTGATTGGGGAATGAACACACCGGCGTATTTTGCACTCGATACCCTGATATACCAGTCAGAGTATTCATATATCAAACCTTATAACGAAGCCGGCATAAATGGATACATCGATCCTGAAAATCCCCAATGGGAACATGCCAGTCCGCAGGATGCCAACGCGGTGATAAATCCAATATTTTGCAACTGGGCTACTGAGGTTGTAAGTTATAAACAAACTCAGGGCGTTGATCCCCAATGGAGCGACCCTAATAAGACTCTTGGTCCGGCAACAGGCAATGTAAATGACATATTCAGTCTGGGCGACCTCAGTAGAGAACAAATTAATCAAGGCACCTCTCCAGGCTGGATAACTTTAACGTTCGACGAACCGATTCTCAATGGCCAAGGATACGACTTTGTGGTCTTCGAGAATGGTCTGCTATCCGAGTTCACAACACCGGCAGGATCCGCAGCAGGAGAAATACTCGCCGAACTGGCCTATGTGGAAGTCTCTTCTAACGGCGAAGATTTTGCCAGGTTCCCTTCAGTATCTTTGACAGATAAACCCGGAGATTTGTTCAGCACTATCGAGATGAGCAGCGTTTACAATCTTGCCGGTAAACATCCCAATGCCTACAATATTTGCACAGGCACACCATTCGATTTACAGGAAATCGCAAGCCATCCAAAGGTCATATCATCTCTGGTTGATATCAACGATATTAGATATATAAGAATAGTAGATATCCCGGGCACCGGAGATTTTTACGATGAAGCTGTCAATCACATAGACCCAAATACGTCACCAATTTGGAATTACTATACAAATAATCACCCAATTTTTGATGCCTGGAATACATCATTAGTGCCCTTACACCCTTCAGGTGGTTTTGATTTGGAGGCGGTGGGCGTTCTCAAAGAACAACAGCTCAGTGCCGACATTGATTTGAATGGTATAGTTGACCAATCCGATTTAGCTCTACTCGAGTCTGCCTGGAACACTCATTTCGGCCAGCCCGGCTGGATAAGCAGATGCGACCTGGCCGAGCCGAAAGACCTGTTCATAGACGATTCCGATCTTGCAGTGTTAAACGCTCAATGGCTCCAAACAGAACAGTGGCGCTATTGAAAAAAATCTGATTTGATTTATTAATATGCGCAATAAAACAGAAAAAGCTTTTAGTCTGATTGAATTGTTGTTGGTAATCTCGATCATTACTCTGCTGCTGGCCATAATTATGCCGGCCCTGGCAGCAGCAAGGTCCGGAACCCGCGATCTTGTATGCAAATCTAATCTCCACCAGTTATTGATAGCAAATAGCAGCTATGCCACCGACAACGATGGCTTCTATGTACCGGCCGCCAGTGACATGTGGAATAACGCCGGATTGCATCGATGGCACGGAACCAGAGAGACTCTTGATGAACCATTCGATCCGCGCAGAAGTTCCCTAATGGGACATCTTGCAGACGGCCGGATTAAAGATTGTCCCGAAAAAATTGATTTTATAAAGGGACAGGATTGGAATACAAACTTTGAACAAGGCTGTGGCGGCTATGGCTACAATATGAGTTATATCGGCAGCCGGCTTTGGAATAACGGTATAAGCAGCCTGCAAGCATGGAAAGATGCGTATGCCACAACGACCCGTATAACAGAGATTGCTGCACCGAGCCAGACGTTAATGTTCACGGACACCGCGATGGCAAATGACGATACACACCTGATCGAATATTCTTTTGCTGAGCCACCTTTTACCGTTTACAACGGCAAGACTATAACAGGCTTCTACATGTCACCATCGATTCATTTCCGTCACAGGAACCATGCAAATATAGGCTGGGCCGACGGCCACACCGGCCAATCCCGGATAGCAAACTCATGCCTCAAGAACATTTACGGAATCGATTCCGACGGAATGAAATTAGGCTGGTTCGAACCGATAAACAACACACAATTCGATTTAGAATAGAAACCTTATAATCAACAAATGGATAAACAGTAATAAAAAGGGCCTATACCCTTGTATAGGCCCTTGCACTTTTTAATGTTACAGAACTACAATGCTGCAATGACAGCTTAATCATTCAGAGGAGTATAAAGCCAAATATCATCAATGAAAACCATGCCTGAGCCGCCGGTCGCTCCGGTCCTCTCAAAGCCAATAGTCAGCATCGTGACATTACTCAGATTGATGCCCAAAGAAGCCAAGTCAATAGAGAATTCCTGCCATTCTGCTTGCAGCAGGTCGCCTTCGAAGTTTACTCTGGCATTGTCAACCTTAACGTACATCTGCTCTGTGGCGGCATTATTCGGATCTCCGTATACCCATAACACCAAAGACTGAGGAGCACCAACTGTCCAATTGCTACCGACAGGTAGTGTGTCTGTATTCACTGTAACTTCTGAAATACTTGCCGTAGCATTATCATAGAATACCGGTGCTGATTGACTTCCGCCGTGAACAATCCCTGTCTCGACAAAATGTTCACCATCAGCAAAAATCGGTGCAGGATAACCGATCGTTGAGCCGTTAACTAAAGGATTATCAAATCCGTCGGTCCACGTAAAGAAAATCCTGTTACTGCCCTCTTCTCCGGGAGTAATATCATTGTAGGCTTCGAAATCATCCACAACAAGATACTCACTTGTTGTGAAGTTCCATGTATCACCTTGCCATATTGCAGGAACCTCGGCGTTATTGACTTCATCAATGCGCCAGTAATACGTACCTCCCAGATCAAGAGATAAGGGGCCGTAGCCAATCTGATCGGTAGTCATAATAAAAGCTGTCCCATCTGCAACAGCCTCCTGATCTGCACTAAAGTACACTTTGTGCTCAACCGCCTTTCTGCCGGCCCTCCAGTCAAGAACTACATCAATTGCAGCATCAGTTCCCTGATCAGTCGGATTTGGTTCACCTGCATAGACAGGTATTTGCATGAAGCGCACCTCGCTTAGACCGTACTGCTCCAGGAAACCGCCACTCCAGTTACTGGCAGCGGTAATTCTGACATATTGCGCCACTACACCATCAAAAGGAACAACAGTATTATAAGTATAATCAGCCATACCGGTCGCCGAGGCGAATTCGGAGATGGAGCTGATTTGTATCCAGTTAATCCCATCGGTCGAATGCTCGACTGTGACATCCTTCAATCCATACCAATAAAGAATGTCTCCTCCATTATAGTTCCAAACCAACATCTCAGTTAATTTAAAAGGCTTATCGAAATCATATTGTATCCAGGCAGGTCCGGATTCCCCCGGAGCCGTGAGCCACATAGCTGAAGTGTCAGTTGAGTGTGTGTCATTATCCAGCCCTGAACCATTTACAGTGTTCTCAGGTTCCTTACCTGCTTCATAGCTGGAAGCTGAAGTAATTATGCTCTGACCAGGAATAGGATACGCAAAAGATTCGACAGTAAAGCTCCAGACATAGCCTTTAAACACAGTTGTGTCGGGGGGTGCATTAACCTCATCAATCCGCCAGAAATAAGTCTGGCCAAATTCAAGACGTCCGGCATTATATCTAAAATCGCTCTGGGCCGGACTAACCAGTAGCGGACTGTTTATATCGGCGTTATTGACATCGTCGAAATCAGTACCGAAGTACACATCATGAGTATCTGCAAATTCTCCCGGTTTCCAGCTAAGTATTACATCGCGTATTACATTAACCTGGCCATCAACCGGATATGGATCTAATGCGATTCCAATAATAGGAGAAATTTCACCCTCAAGGAACGAACCACCCTCTGCATGTTCCGAGGATCGAACAATTATCTGATTGTTCTCTGCAGCGGGTGCAAACAAAAATGTAATAATTCCATCCGTATCGCTGTTGAGGAAATCCGCTAACGCCTGGCTTGTATCGGTTGAGAACCTAACCCCTGTTTGTCCAGGTCCGGAAAACGTTAATAAAACATCCGTCATATCAGCTAAATCCAGCTCTACAGGGGCGTCAAGAGCCGGAGTTGGATCATTCTGAACACCCGGTGCAGTGTTCCAGGTCAGGGACTCAACTTCAAGTAGATCCAAATTCTCGATAATGCCATAAACATTCGTCTCGCCATGTTGATCGTGACTAAAATGGCTGAAACTCACATTTGAGAATTGACCCGAGCTCTTGAGAGCTGAGATATCATAGCTAACCAAAAAGACCCGGCGTCTGGGTGCAGGAATATCACGTGCTCCCAAGCCGGAACCCTCGCTACTTGAATTTGGCCCGATTTGTGAGTCATTGCCAAGCTCGATATCTTCGACGGCCGTCAAGCTGAAAGGTTCCGCCTGAATACTGCCAACCAAACTAATTAATATAATAGCAGTTATTAAGAAAAACAGTTTCTTAAACATTATAATTCTCCTGAAAAAAAAGTTGGAACAATGATGAGCAATAATAAATACTACTTTCCTACTTCAAAACATATATATGCTCATGATGATTTTTCTTGACTTGTCACACCTCCTTTCTCTAAGCATAATAAATAGTTCAAAGCTGTATAATAATCCCTATAGAATCCGAACACACCCTACAAAAAAGTGTAAATCCGTATGTCTACCTACATACAGCCCTAACTATCCTATATACTTTATAACAAATTGAGATATTCTACGTCAAGAAAAATTGCCTGCTTTTAGCCCTATTGAAGTAAATAACAGGTTTTATTGGA
>CAZMWN010000226.1:0-5921 GCA_964569935.1 uncultured Pirellulales bacterium | reverse complement strand
ACCTGCCAGATGCTTCGTTACACTCAGCATGACAAGGAATTATTGAATGCTGTCCGCTGAGTTCCGTGTCATGGACATTTTTCGCTGAAAAACGGAGATTTTGGTTGTATGCCCGCCGGGCGGGGGTATAATCAACACGGGATGGGGGATAGGGGGCAGAGGATAGTAAATTCTAAGCACTAAATCCAAAATTCTAAACAATTTACAAATGTTCAAAATCCATAATGTTCAAAATTCAACAAATAACGAACCATCCCCATCCTGATAAACAGTATCAGGATGAGGCTGTCACACTTTTCAATGTTATTTGAAAAAACAAAGCCAATTCTGGCGCAAGTTCTTTGTTTATAAGTAAATATATAGGATATTTAGGGGTTGCAGTCAAGAAAATCCATCCCAAGGGGCAAAGCCAATCTAATAAAATGTAATTATTTTTTAGACTAAAATCAAGAAAGAAATTGTCATATCATTGACGATCGTTAGTTTCGAAGCTGATTGGGCGACCCTGATATGCTGGAAGATAAGTTACTGATTTGGAAATTTAAACTGGGTAGTACCGATGCCCTGCGGCGAATCTATGAGAAATACAAAGACGACTTACTGGCGCTGGCTATAACTCTTTCCAGAGATAGGTCTGTTGCCGAGGACGTGCTCCACGATGTTTTTGTCTCATTTGCCGAATATGCAGAAAAACTGCAATTGCGAACAAGCTTAAAAAGTTACTTATCGAGCTGTGTTGCAAATCGTATTCGGAATATAAAACGCTTTGAAAATCAACAGATTGCTCAACTAAATAATTCAGAACCTGTTGGTTCGGGATTTCAGGGCCCTGATCGATTGGCAATATCAGCCGAGTTAAGCCGGCAAATCGAACAGGCTATTGCCCAGCTTCCTTTTGAGCAAAAAGAAGTTATCATCCTGCATCTGCAGAGTGGGATGAGATTCAAAACAATAGCTAAGTTTCAAAATGTTTCAATCAACACAATCCAGAGTCGGTACCGGTATGGATTGGACAAACTGCGGTCAATATTAAATGGCCAGGTGGAAAAATGAAATATAACGAGAATATCGAAAGAATAATTAAGAATATTTGCGCCTGCAAGAGAGCGGGGACAAAAACAACTAACGAGTTGGACAATAGAATTATCGATGACGCTTTAGAGGCACAAGAGAAATCACAAAAGAACAAATCGGCCGATATCCAGCCGAATATATGGAGAATAATTATGAAAAATAGAATCACAAAAATAGCCACCGTAGCTGCTGTCTTGATTATTGCATTATATATGCTCGTAGGTAATTCAGGACCTACTGCTTGGGCTTTAGAACAGTCCATTGAAGCTGTTAAAGACTTCAGGGCGATTCACTTGGTTGGTAGTTTCCCAGGTGGTACAGCCGAGATATGGATACGTGCCAATGAAGCTGGAACCCAATCCACTGATGTGATCGTTAAGGGCAGTCACGGTGCTATCACGTGGTCACAGGATGGATCTACTTACCACTATGAACCCAGCCAGAATACAGTTTATTTCGAACACGCCCTCACCATCGGCATGTCGCAGTGGCTTGGCCCCGAGCTGCTGGAAATGCTTAGCCAGGCCGAGAACACTGAGTTAATTCACGGTAGAGACGCGGCCACCGGTCGAGACCGCGTAATGCTGATGTGCAGCATGATAGACGTTCACGGGGCGCAATCCTGGGTCATTGAATTCGATGTCGCCAGCAAGCTTCCCGTCGCCATGAAGCAATGGCAGAATCTTGACCGGAGCGGTCCACCTTCGTTCGATGCGTTCAAGATCATATACTCCGAGGATTTGCCGGATAGTATTTTCGAAGTCAATATCCCGGGCAATCCGACATACTCTGAAAAGCCTATTGCAATCCCTGATGAGAATATTGGAATTTTAAGTAATCCACGGCACGGCATTTCGACCGAGGGTATGACGCAGCAGAAGGCGGCCGAGGAAGCCGTGCGCATAATGTACCAAGCGATCATCGATCAGGATCTGGACCAGCTCAAGAACATCTGTCCAGTGTGCCATAACTGGGGCGATCAATTCCTGAGGACGATCATCTTCAAGCCGGACAAGGATAATCGCATTGTGGAGATTCTTGAGATTGGTCAAATTAGCAAGACGGGGCACTCGAAGCTTGGTCCCATCGCAGCCGTGCCTACCGTGTTCCGATTGCAGAACGGCAAAAAGGTAGAACAAAAGATGATTATCCAGTTCCGACAGCTCGGAGGTAAAGCCTCTTGTGTTGTTCATGGCCCATACGGCATTTCGCGGGAAATTGAATAGTCGCTATTGTCTTACTTCTTATCCAGAAAACCGCAGGGCCATTATACCCGGCGGTTTTTTTATACTCTTCGTAGTCAAGCATTATGTATTTTTATAGCAGCTCAATAGCTTGAGTGACTTGCCCTGATTAATCCATGTGAAACACTTCCTGTAATGGGATAGAGACAGGTTCATCTTTTTCATTGTATTCCATAATGCCGTCATTCATGTAATCCCACCATTTATGAACAACCGGGTTGTTTGGCAGGTCATCGACAGTGTTATCATCAGTAAGTTTTTGGAAGGCAAAAAGGATCTGAGTTTCCTCATCGTAATAGATAGAATAATCACTTATGCCGGCTTTTCTAAGCTCATCAACCAACTCCGGCCAAATTTCATCATGTCTTTTTTTATATTCGGACACATCCCCACTTGACAGTTTCATCTTAAAAGCGTTTCTTATCATTATAATCCTTTCCATCAAATGTTTACCTGCTAATGAAATATTACTTTATTTTGTACATCGCCCAGTGTACAACGTCAATTCATTTTTATCATTCGGTAACTACCATTAAACATCAATATTTTTCAGCATTGAAAATGTCTGTATTTATTGTTAGAATTCTTCTTCGTTTCGGTAAATGCATTTTTGTTACAGATTCTTGTTTTTAGTGGATTATTGAGGATGAATAATGGCAGATATATTTGATAAACATATACTCAAAAACGGGATGGTACTTCTTGGTGAGCCGATGGATGGAGTTGAATCGGTCGCTTTTGGATTTATGCTTCCTGCAGGAGTATCTTTGCTGCCGGAGGGCTGCTGCGGAGCTGGAAATGTTATTGCCGATTGGATTTTCAGAGGCGCCGGTGATAAAAACAGCAGGCAGCTCGGCGATGCACTCGATGGCCTTGGACTGCACAGAGCAGGCTCGGTAAGCAGCTCACATCTGACCATCGGAGCCGCCCTCGAGGCAAGTAACCTGGCGCAGGCATTGGATTTGTACTCGGATATCATAAATAAGCCCAGCTTAAAAGAGGAACAGTTTGAACTTGCAAAGCAACTGGCGATTGATGGCGTGATGTCATTAGATGACGACCCCCGCCAGAAAGTAATGCTTAAACTGAGAGAACAATTTTATCCGAGTCCGTTGGGACGCAGTACTGTAGGAGAAAAACCGGAATTAGAGGCTTTAACTGCTGAAAACACAAGGGAGATTATCAAAAGTAAATTCAATCCATCTGAAACTATATTTGCAGTAGCAGGCAAATACGATTTCGATTGTCTCTGTAAACAAATGGATGATTTGTTCTCAAACACAGGGAAAGAAACTTCCGGAAACGAGATTTCTATCAATGACAAACTCGGCCGATACTTGCATATTGATAACGATGGGGCCCAGGTACATATCGGCCTGATGACTGAAACCGTCAAACCAACCGATGAAGATTATTACAATGCCAGAACAGCAGTATCAATTCTTTCGGGTGGTATGAGTGCCAGATTATTTACAGAGGTAAGAGAAAAAAGGGGCCTGTGCTATGCAATCGGGGCACGTTACCATGGCCTAAAACTTGCCGCAGGTATAATGTGTTATGCGGGCACAACACCGGATAAGGCTCAGGAAACGCTGGATGTAATAGTCGGCGAATTTAATCGACTCGGTGAGGGCATTAGCGAGGAAGAAATTGCCAGAGCACAAGTTGGATTGAAAAGTTCGCTGATTTTGCAAAGTGAATCATCCAGCAGTCGATCAGGTTCAATCGCCAGTGACTACTATATGTTGGGCAGAATTCGCAGCCTGGATGAAATTAAAACCGGTATAGAAGCAACCAGTGTGGATTCGGTTCTTGAATTTCTACAAAAAAATATATTCAAGAATTTTACTGTGGTGACAATAGGCCCAACTCGATTAGTGACTGAATCTGACTAATCAACGTTCTTGTACATTGTAAATTGTTAGAAGGCCATTAAAAATTATGGACCTATAATATTGGATTGACAGATATTACATTTCGGTAGGTTTTCGTGAGGAGGCATTGATATTTAACATGTGCTATAATCCCGTATACAATATCAATCAATATATTGTTACTTGAATTATATAATTACAAGAAAATTATAACATAAAAACATGTCTATATAATCCATGCCAATTTTAATAAGCACCGACGGGACGTCCTATAAGAAACACTATTTATAGTTGTCGTATTTTATTCTTTGTTACACATTGAGAAGAATAATACAAACCTGAAATTAAATCAATGTCCCATAAAAATAATGATCAACGACAACGTTTATATGTGCTTTAAATAAACAGTGACATTATTGGCCGGTCCCATAAAAAAATTAAAGTTGTTACTGTTTACCTGTCGATTTATGGCTTTACAGAGGTCCAATACTTAAATAGTAAAAAACAACTTATAAAGGTTATGCATACAGCTTCTGAATTGATGAGTTTAAATAGAATCGTCACAGTAAGTAGGGACCCCGATGTCCAACGGTTAGCACAAAAATGCGGCCAGGAAGTATTTGGGGCAGATGATCCCATCGATGCTCTCGAAATCATTCAAACAGTCGATCCGAATCTGATACTTTTCGATCATCGGTTTAGTGCCGATTATATTCGTGAATTTATCGATACGACCGATAAGAAATCTATCGACATACCGGTTGTCGTGGTTGGTGATAGTAATTATTGCGAGAATGAATTTTATACCGAGTTTACACAATTGGGAATTTACGACTATATACAAGGAATTCATGATTACGATCGACTACAAGAAATTATCAACAGGATAAAAAATGAAAATGATGGGGATGTTTGTAATAAAAGAGATATAAGTGAAAAAGAAAATCACTTTTTTGTAAATGAACTCGCTGTTGCCGTTTCAATTGTCGGTAAAAGTCGTTCGATTATAAATACCCTTAAAATGACTGAAATCATAGCCTCCAGCCAGTGCAATCCCATCTTAATACTCGGAGAAACAGGGACCGGCAAAGAGCTTGCTGCTAAGGCAATATGCTCTCAGACATCCAAACGAGCAATTTGTAGCTGTTAATTGTGCAGCTCTAACAGCAAATCTACTGGAAAGTGAACTCTTTGGACATGTGAAAGGCTCATTCACAGGTGCCGATCGAGAAAAAACCGGGCTGCTGGAATTGGCCGGGTCCGGCACTTTACTACTTGATGAAATAAGTGAAATGCCAATGAATTTACAGGCAAAGCTGCTCCGTGTGCTTGAAGAGAAAAAATACCGAAAGGTAGGAGGTACCAAGAATATTACCTGCAACGCTACAATAATAGCTGCAAGCAATCGCAATCTTAAACAGGACGTTCAGGATAATCGCTTTCGAAGGGACCTTTACTATCGTCTTAATATAAGTCCAATAATATTAGCTCCCCTAAAGTCACCTGAACGCAGAGATGATATCTCAATGCTGGCAGAGTACTTTCTTAAGACTTCAACTATCTGTCCAAATAAGCAAGACCAAATAACGTCCTTTACTAAATTAGCGGTTGAGGCCTTGGAGAAACATGATTGGCCCGGCAATATTCGGGAGCTTCGCAACGTAATAGACAGAGCAATCCTTCTTGAAACAACAGATAAAATTGGTCTAAACGGAATTATATTCGACCC
>CAZMWN010000225.1:0-6002 GCA_964569935.1 uncultured Pirellulales bacterium | reverse complement strand
GACAAAGCTGTTCAGGAGGATAAAGAAGAACTACAGAAGTTATTCGAGCAATTGGCAAAGGAGGAAGAGAAACATTACTTTTTGCTTGAAAATATCATCGATTTCGTTTTAAGACCTAAAAACTGGCTCGAAAATGCGGAATGGCATCATTTGGATAAATATTAAAATAAGGAGTTAATAAATGAAAAAGTACAAGTGTCTTCTATGTGGATACGTTTATGATCCAGCCGTCGGAGATCCCGACAACGGAGTCGAACCTGATACAGCTTTCGAAGATTTACCCGATAACTGGGTTTGTCCGGAATGTGGCGCGGGTAAAGATGAGTTTGAGCCGATTGAAGATTAATGTAGAATTTCAGGAAATATATTGTGCGGGAAGTTGGACTGTCTATAAGCCAGCAGGATATTATCTGTGCTGAGACTGCCGCCGGGCCAAACGGATTTGTAGTTTTTGGAGCTTCCGGTGACCTTGTTCGCAGGAAGCTCCTGATAAGTCTGTTCCGGCTGTTCCAGAATGGTTTGCTCAGCGAGCACTTTTATCTTTTGGGAGTAGGTAGAACAAAGCTTTCGGATGAGCAGTTCAGGCAGGACGCACAACAGGCAATACAGAAAAAGTCTGCTGGCATATCTTCAAAGAATATGGAAACTTTTATTGACCGGCTATATTATATAACCGGTGATTACAGTGACATCTCATTGTACGCCGAGATCACACCTAAAATTGCCCAGTTGAACAAAAAGCACAAAGTTGATGGAAGTCTTGTTTTTTATTTGTCCGTACCGCCCTTCTTATACGGCACAATAGTCGAACAGCTCGGTTTAGCAGGATTATCGTGTCCATTACAGGCCAGCTTAAGGGCAAATATAAAATTAGTTGTCGAAAAACCCTTCGGCAGGGACCTTCAAAGTGCCCTGGATTTGAGTGACAAAATCCACCAGTGTTTTGAAGAATCCCAGGTGTATCGCATCGACCATTATCTCGGCAAAGAAACCGTTCAGAATATTTTGATGTTTCGTTTCGCCAATGCGATTTTCGAACCCATCTGGAACCGCAACTATATCGACCACGTCCAGATTACAATCGCCGAATCGGTAGGTGTTGAGCATCGAGCGAGCTACTATGATAAAAGCGGCGCACTTAGGGACATGTTTCAAAATCACATGCTCCAAATGCTGACATTAGCGGCGATGGAACCGCCGACCTCGTTTGAAGCCAATAGTATTCGCGATGAAAAGGTCAAATTGTTGCGCTCGGTTCGCCCCTTTCAAACGAGTGAGCTGGCTAAATCTGTCGTCCGGGGACAATATGGCGGCGGCTCGATAGACGGTAAGGAAGTTGCAGGCTATCTCTCTGAACCCGGCGTAAAACCTGATTCGAAAACGGAGACATTTGTCGCCGCAAAACTTTTCGTGGACAACTGGCGATGGAAAGATGTCCCTTTCTACCTGCGGACCGGTAAAAGACTGGCAAGCAAAGATTCTGAAATTGCCATAACGTTTAAAAATGTCCCTCACTCGATGTTTTCTTCGATGGGTTTGGAAGAGATGCCGCCCAACGTTCTTATCCTGCAGATTCAGCCAAGGGAAGGAATTTTATTAAATTTCCAGGCCAAGCGCCCTGGCTCGAAAAGTTGTATAAGCACGCTGACAATGAATTTCAGTTATCAGGACCTTTTCGGCACCGAAGCCCCGGAAGCTTATGAACGGCTGTTACTGGATTGTATGCTCTCAGATCAGACACTCTTTACTCGACAGGACGCCATAGAGGCAGCGTGGCGGTTATTGACTCCAATTATGGAATCCTGGGAAAATGAAGGTTCTGAACTGCATGAATATCCAGCGGGAGCAGAAAGTTTTCCCGCCACCGATAAGCTTATCGAATCCGACGGACGAAAGTGGCATAAACTCCTGAGCAGCTAATCGGCACTTCCATGACTAAGACATGTCCTTTGGATGAGATTAAAGATTGCTTTGTTTCTGGTCTTCGGTAAGTGACTCGTTTAGCGAGCCTGAGCGGAAGCCCTGGAGGTCAACTGTTATATATTTAAAACCAAGCGATTTGAATTTATCGACTATTTTTTGACGAGTCGACTCTGACATGATTCTTTTTAAGTCTTCGGGTTTGACTTCAATTCGAGCAATCGTATCATGGTGACGAACGCGAAACTCTAAAAGACCCAAACCTCTGAGAAAATCTTCCGCCTGCTCAATTTGCTTTAAGCGTTGCTCCGTTATTTCCAGACCGTAGGTGACTCTGGAGGCCAGACACGGCGAAGCGGGCAGGTCCGCCGTCGGCAAATTAAGTTTCCTGCTCAAATCACGGATGTCGTTCTTGGTCATTTTGGCTTCTACCAGCGGAGCACGAATCCCGTAAACATCAGCGGCTTTTGTCCCGGGTCTAAAATCCTCTATATCATCGTAATTTGAGCCGCAAATCACATTGTTAAAGCCCTCTTCTACGGCGACGTTTTGCAGGAGTCCGTAGAGATGCGATTTACAGTGGAAACAGCGGTCGGGATTATTAGCGGAGTATTCGGAGTCATAAATCTCCTTTACCTGAACTTCCTCGATTTTTGCCCCTATCATTTGAGCGCATTCAATAGCTTGATTGTACTGAGATTTCGCCAGGGACGAGCTAATCCCTATACAGGCCAGGACGTTTTCGGCTCCGAGCACATCGACAGCGGTCTTCAACAGAAATGTGCTGTCAACTCCCCCCGAAAAGGCAACGACTGCTTTCTTCAAATCTTTTATTATTTGCCTGAGCAAATTGTATTTTTCATCGAGAGTCATAAAATCGATATGAAAAAAAGGCTGATTGTTATTTAGCTACGAACGGCGATAACTCTCTCAGTCGTTTTATAATTGGCGGTATCTTTTCGATAGCATAATCCACTTCTTCTTCGGTGTTGTACCTGCTCAGGCTGAACCGGATAGAGCCGTGGGCCGCGGTAAAGGGCACACCCATCGCCCGCAGGACGTGACTTGGCTCCAGTGAGCCGGAAGTACAGGCCGAGCCGCTGCTGGCGCAGATGCCGCGTTGATCGAGCATTAATAGAATCGCCTCGCCTTCGATGTATTCGAAACTGATATTAGTCGTGTTCGGCAGACGATTGTCCTTATCGCCGTTAAGACGGCAATCAGGGCATTCTTTTAATATTGCCTGCTCAAGTTTATCTCGCAGGTACTTCACCTTTTTATTTTCTTTATCGATATTCATCAGTGCCAGTTCGCACGCTTTTCCAAGGCCGACAATTCCCGGCACATTTTCCGTCCCCGCTCTTTTTCCCGCTTCCTGATGTCCCCCTAACATAAAAGGAGACAACCGTGTCCCTTTTCTGACAAACAGAACACCCACTCCTTTTGGCCCGTGCAGTTTATGACCGGAAAGACTTAAAAGGTCGATTTTACTCTTTTTTAAGTTAAGTGGTATCTTGCCGACGGCCTGTACCGCATCGGTGTGGAACGTTATCCCCCTGCCGGTAACTAATTCGGCAATCTCCTCTATCGGGAATATCACACCCGTCTCATTATTTGCATACATTATCGTCACCAGGGCTGTGTCATCGTCGAGCTGCTTACTCAGTTCTGAGAGGTTGAGCCGGCCCTGTTTATCCACGTTCAATTCTACAACAGTGTAACCACGATTTTCCAGTTCCCTGCACACCGCCAGCACGGCCGGATGCTCGACTCTGGTCGTTATAACTTTACGCCTATTCGGCACTGCGGCCAACGCTCCCATTATTGCGGTATTATCACTTTCGGTACCACAGCTTGTAAAAATTATCTCATCAGGCTCACAACCCAGCAGAGTTGCCACCTGCTGACGTGCTTGTGAAATTCTGCGGCCGATTTGTCCCCCGAACGTATGCATGCTCGATGGATTGCCATAAAGCTCACAGAATAACGGCCTGATCTCTTCGAGAACACGTTCATCTACTTTTGTTGTGGCGTTATTATCAAAATATATCGTTTTCATTTTATCTGTTCCTGCTTTATTGCCGGTTTTCAAACTCTCAATAAACACACAGGCTAAAACTAATTATCTACTCCAGGTGATTATGCGGCTGCAGCGCCGATTCCTTGTCTTCTTCGACGAAAAGCTCTTTGGTAACGAATTCCCTGAGCTTGGCTTCTACGACATCTTTCATTGTAAATTCGGCGAGTTTGCATTGTGCACACATCCCACGAAACGCAACTATTACTTTGTTGCCTTCGACATCTATCAGCTCGATATTACCTCCATGCGCCCGCAATGCCGGCCTGATTTGCTCATTTATCGTTTGTTGTATCAGTTGTATTTTTTGAATATTCGTCAGTCCGCTCGCTCGTCGAGGTGCAGTCACGGGCATTTCTTTCGCCTTATCACCCTGTATTGTATCAATTATTTTTTCGATCTCACCCCGGCAGCCGCCACATCCACCGCCGGCTTTGCAATAATTAGTAACGTCCTCGACGGTCGTCAAATCGTTTTCGCGTATGACTCTTTCTATTTCTTTGTCAGTAACGCCGAAACACGTGCAGACGACGTTGCCTTCGAGCTCATGCTTCTTTTTGCCGCCGCCTTGATAATTTTCAATTGCTGCTTCAAGAGCCTCTCTACCCATTACCGAGCAGTGCATTTTCTGCTCAGGCAGGCCACCGAGATAGTCAGCGATGTCCTTGTTGGTCACTTTGGCGGCTTCGTCCAGAGTTTTACCTTTGATTAATTCGGTCAGCACCGATGAAGTTGCTATGGCGCTGGCACAGCCGAATGTTTTAAACTTGGCGTCTTTTATTTTGCCGTCCTTGTCAAGTTTGAACGTCAGTCTCAGGGCGTCGCCGCATGCCAATGAACCTACTTCGCCTACTCCATCGGGATTTTCTATTTCACCGACATTGTGAGGATTGAAAAAATGGTCTCTGACTTTATCTGTATATTCCCACATATTCTTTACCTCTGACTTACCTTTAGGGCATTCTGAAAATCGGCAATTATATCATCTATATGTTCGGTTCCCACCGAAACTCTAATATAATCCTCGGTCACGCCTGCGTCCAGTTGTTCTTTTTGACTTAGTTGCTGATGAGTCGTACTGGCTGGGTGAATAACTAATGTCTTACTGTCTCCGATGTTGGCAAGATGGCTGGCCAGCTTCACATTATTGATAAACTTAATACCGGCCTGTTTACCTCCTTTTATTCCAAAACCCAGGATAGCGCCCTGACCATCGGGCAGATATTTTTTTGCAAGAGCATAATCAGGATGGGATTTAAGCCCTGGATAATTGACCCAGCTAACCTCAGGCTGTTTTTCGAGCCACTGGGCAAGGTTCTGGGTATTTTCACTATGCCTGGGCATACGCAGATGCAGGGTTTCCAATCCCTGTAAAAATAAAAAGGCATTAAATGGTGACATACACGAGCCCATATTCCGTAAAAATTGAGTCCTTGCCTTAATGATATACGCTAACTCACCGAAGGACTCGACATATTTTATGCCGTGGTAACTCGGGTCCGGCTCGGTCAGCTCCGGGTATCGGCCGTTTGTCCAGTCAAATTTGCCGGAATCTACAATCGCCCCGCCGATACTTGTACCGTGACCACCGATGAATTTTGTACAGCTATGGACCACAATGTCGATACCGTGTTCAATCGGTCGTAAGAGCATGGGTGTTGTAACGGTGTTGTCACAAATCACCGGCATGCCGTTGTCGTGTGCAATGTCGGCTATTTTGTCATACTGCAGAACATTGTTTCTCGGATTGGCTATGCTTTCGATATAAATCAGCCGGGTGTTATCTTTGATCGCCCCGGCGAAATTTTCCGGTTCACCGG
Source organism: uncultured Pirellulales bacterium (assembly GCA_964569935.1). Lineage (GTDB taxonomy): Bacteria > Planctomycetota > Phycisphaerae > Sedimentisphaerales > Anaerobacaceae > JAFGPS01. Next base: position 185 of record CAZMWN010000225.1, on the reverse strand, counting down.
GATCAACGAAGGTCACTTCGATACCCAATTTGGCAAATGTATGACTAAAAAGCGTCACCGTCCCGCCGTAAAGCGAGTTCGAAGCAACGATATGCCCCCCTGAGCCGCAAATATTAAAAACGCTGACATATATCGCCGATTGGCCCGAACTCAAAGCAAGCCCCCCTGCCCCTCCTTCCAGTGCA
>CAZMWN010000224.1:0-6023 GCA_964569935.1 uncultured Pirellulales bacterium | reverse complement strand
GGGGAAGCGGAGGACGGCCATTGAATGTTGAATTTCCAACTTCGAATGTCCAATTTCTAATGAAAAAAGTGCAAAAATTCACCAATTCCCCAGTTCTTTTAGCTTTATCTGCGTTAATCCGTGAAATCCGTGGTTCGACAAGTGTAGAGGGTTCTCTACAAATCGGCCTTTTTTTGCAAAACAAAGCCAATTTTCAAGTCAGAAGTCAGAAGACAGAATACAGAAGACCGAGTACAAGAATTGTGTATAAGTGTTTGTTCAATAAGGGAATACGACGCTATCTCGTCAACGAATTTCTTAGATTATACTCAAGAAGTTATCAGGGGATGGTTAAAAAACAAAGCCAATTCGAACCCAAACGAACCCAATTTGCAAAATGGCATAAATGGATATAAGCTCTTTGAAATAAAAAGATTATGACGAAAAACCGGATTGGACACTTAGTAAAAACAAACCCAATTCAAAGCCAATTTTTATACCAGAAGACGGAACACGGAAGACAGAAGACTGATGGCGGAAGATTAGCTCCCAGATTTACTTTGGAGTTCAAAAATTTTAGCCGGCGTTTTTAGGCAAACTCGTTATAACTACCAATTAGGTATTGGTAGATGTTGTCTTAAAATGCTTCTGGCGGACGCGTCCGCTGGTTTGAGTTGCTTCACTACGTATATCGCGCAGGGCATTCTTAAATGCATCAAGCTCTTTCTTGGCGGCATCATGGTTGATATTCAACATTTTCAGTTCGTTATCGAGACGCGTATTGGCCTCCATCAGTTCTTTATTGACGGCCTGCTGATCCTCAAGCTCAATGCGCATGTCTGTCAACTGGTGGTCAGTTTTGGTAATTTTCTTTCGAAGGGTTTCTAACTCCTTTTGCAGGTGTTGCGAGGTTTGATGAGATCCATCCAACTCCCTCTCAACTGCATTCTTTGACGTATCCGATGCTTCCAGACGTCTTGTTGTATCGTGTAACTGTTCACGTAAGTCATGATTGGCCTCTGTCGTCTCCGACAGTTCCTTACGCAGATGGTTAATATCAGTAATTCTGTCTTTGAGATTCATCACCTGTGCCTCGAGGGCCACTTTCTCGCCTTCGAGTTCCTTAATATTCGCCTCGGCAGAGGATAGTTGCTCGGTAAGAGAGTCACGCTCGGCAGTAGTTGTCTCAAGCTGCGGCTGAGTCTGGTCGAGCAGATTGGCAAATTTATTCCGCTCTTGCTCGGCAAAAGATATGTCTTCACGTAATTGTTCGGCCAGAGCAGCGCGCCCCTGCAGTAATTCAACCTGTGCCTCTAACTGAGAACGAGCATCCAACTCTTCTGCAAGTTTATTCTGAGTTGTATCAAGTTCCGCTTCAAGTACCTCTTTTAGTTTAAATGCTGTCTCTACCTGTCCTTCAAGATCCTTGACGATAGAGATGATACTGGCCCTCTCTTGGGAGACATCGGCAAAATCCTCCGGTTTGATTTCATTCTGGTCGGCTTTAATAAGCGCTGCCTGACGTGAAGCAATGGTACCTTCTGCTGCGGTTATGCCCGGGACGGATTGCTTTTTACGTGCAACCGTCTTCTGTTTTTGTGCAACTGCTTTTTTCTTTGCCGTTTTCTTTTGTTTCTGAGTTTTTGCCATCAAACGATCTCCTTAATTTATTGTCAGCAAGGCTCTCAATTATCAACTCTCCTTGGCAAGAACCCAAGCTGGATTTATTGTTCAGCCGGTCATTTAAACATATCTTCCTTCCACCACTGTCGCCACCGTGCAATCAGCCGATCAAGATCTGTCTTATTTGTGGGGAAAGATTTGCCTATCTTCTTACCGGTTATTTTTTCTATGGCGCAAAGAATAATCTTCCTTGTTTCCTTGTCTGGGTCTTTCAAGTGTTCAATCATGGACATAACCACTTGAGGATTAGCCAGGTTACCCATTGCCTCGGCTGCTGCCCGACGAACCAAAACACTGTCATCATCCAGAAGTATGGTTAGGTCTAATGCTAATCTGGTTTTACCCAGCCAGCCGATACAAGCAGCGGCTCTTCGTCGTACTCCTTCGTCTTTATCGGAAAGCATGCCTGCCAGTGCCGTAGTGCTTTGCGTACCTGCCAAACGATACAAACCCCACACGGCAGCCATTCGAACCAAACCTGTTTCGTCAGACAGTGCATTTTCAATTACAGGCAGTCCTTCCTTCATTCCCAATGTTGTCAGGGTCTTAATACATTCTTGTCGGACTTGTGGTGACTGCTCCGATGCCATATGGGCGGCAAGAGCTTTGACTGATAACTCATGACCGATATCAGCCATTATTTTGACAGCATCTAATCGTACAACAACATTCTGATTTGTAATATCAGAAACGGCCTTGGCGAAAAGTATCTTATCGGTTACCCTGCTAAAAACAGCCGCTTGAACTTGCTCATCCGTCACAGCAGGAGGACTTGGCATCTCAATCTCGGAAGCAGCCTGAGACGGTTGTTTCTTGGTTTTTACCTCCTTATTAAAATGGGGCACAATAGTTTCTGTTAGGGATCTGGTTTTTTCTTCGCCTGCTTCTACTACAACCTCTTCAACCGGTTTTGGTAACTTGTCCTCTTGCTCTGTTTGAACAGGATTCATTTTGGATGGTGATTGAGGTTTTATGTGTTGGTCTTCTTTACGAGACTTGTCCAGGTTATGCTGTTCTGCTGCGGCAAGATTGGTTTCCAGTATTTTCAACACAGCAGCCTGCGTTTTTGCCTCACTGGTCTGTATGGTTGCTTCATTGGTCTGGGTGCGTGCATGTTCCAACTCAGTGAGCAGAGCCTCTTTTTCTGATTGTGCCTTTTGCAGTCTATGCCTGGTAGCGACAAGATCTGACTCCAGCACACTAATTAGAGATTTGGCCGAATTTCCCTGCTCCGGGTGTTGCTCGTCTCTTGCTCCGATGTCAGATGCCTCAGGCATGGGCTCAGTTTGCTCAGTTTCATTCAGTTCTTGGGTATCGATAGGCTGGGTAAGCAAATCTCCTACTGACGTTATACCACTGGTTACAGCGCCGGTAATTTTCTTACCAGCGGCAGCTACCGTTCCAACACAAGACCCTGCGAATCTAGATATGCTTACCATAACTCCCGAAAGCTCTTCATTGCCACAGCGCATTATCTTAAACTCCTTTGTAGGCCATCTTAAGAAACTGCAGCTTGGCGCTTCTGTTTTTTGGCCGGAGAATGTGCAGGTTTCTTCCTTGATGTTTTGCTCTTTCGACGAGGACCTGTACTTTTCTTCTTTGCTACTTTTTTCTTTACTTTCCGACCCTTTGTCTTGACTTTCTTTACTTTACGATCCTTTGTCTTGACGGCTGCCTTTTTCTTTTTCCTGGCTGGAGCCCGTACGGATTTTTTCCCATGCTTAACCGAAGGCTCCTTGCCTGCCTGCGCAGGGGATTTAACGATTCGCTTGCTCGTAACCACTGCGGTTCCAACCAAAGCACCGGCAAATTTGGATATAGCTCCAATGACTTTCGGAGGTTCAACTTTCTGGCTCTGTTGTGTAGCCATACTCAGTTCTCCTTTATTCGATTTTCGTTTGTATTCGGCACCGAATGTAAAATAAGGATGCTTTAATATCCTTCACATAATGTAAAGGTTGAATATCAGACACTTGCCTGCGCGGTCTGCTGAGTCTGGACAGCATTAGCATAGCCTTTCTTGAAAGCTTCTTTTGCCCCTGACGCCGCCTCGCAGGTTTTTGTATACAGATTATCAAGAGCTTTGGGGTGCTTTTTGCGAAAGACTTCCACGCCGATAGCGCCGATAAACACTCCGCCTATCAGGATTCCGAGACTCTTAATCATATACTTTCCTTTCTCTTTTCGGTGAAATAAAAACACATGTTACTTTTTCTTTTTTTTATTATCAGATTTTGATGGACAAACCGAATCTACAAAACGCCTCGCTGTATCTTCGATTTTCTCAATCACTTCTGGTTTCTTTGCACGAAGAACCTCAGTTCCAGCTGCACCGAGAAACACACCCAATAATGCTAATCCAATTGTTCCCATTCAGTTTATCTCCTTATGTTACTATCTTAATAAAAAAACCCAACCTGCCATCCATTAGGATAACCAGCTTGGGTGAATCCTTCTATCCGTTTTTATCGAACTGAAGAGAAACTATAGCAGATTCCTGCAGTCCTTTGCTGGTATTACATCCACGTCCGATATATAGAGCTTGACCGCTCTTCAGAGCGAACCTGCTCATATATCAATGGATAGCACAGCGCTATTCACTAAGTCACTAATTTTCCAAAGACCCTTTTAAAGTATTGCTATATGGGTCTCCAATTGCGCCGCCCACTTTTTTAAGAGCACTTATAATACTATTTGCACAGACTTTTTTTTATTTATATAGCATATGTGTTATCGGAATAAAAGGAATATTTTCTTGAAAAAGTAACCGTTTACCGGATTAATATACCGATTTCAAGCTGATATGGAGGATTTGATTGACTATTTCGTCAAGAAAACGTAAAAAAGTGTCCTCTTGACACTTTAGAATCATTCATAATGAACTACGAACATTGGTTTAACTTCGTGAACGATTATAAAAAAAGCATTGGCAGATATAAAAGCAAACACCGAGAGTTGGCTCGTTTTCAGTATTATAAACGCCTTAAATGATTGACCTCACTAAAGATTACAGAACGAAAATTAAATTTACAATATAACTGCTAATTAGAGGCCGATGGAGTTTTGAAGGTCTTGTATCGAAATCTAATCTGACAGGTGCGCTCAGTTCAAACCTGCATCCCGAATTTACCAAATGGTATCGACCTCTGGATAATTTTACACTTCAACTCAAGGTTAAATGGATAATGTACAGGCCTGTTCACGTTGTACACTTCCAGTCGCCGCCTGCAACTTTAATAAGATATATTCTCGGTTTAGCGTAAATGTTTTGCCTATTGCAGACCTATAAGTCAAAGTAAGTGTGGTTTAGTAACAGGGGCTGATTTCTAAAACCAAGGAGCGTTCCGGATATCCCAGCCTCCGAACAAATATCTGAGATACAATCGGCGTCCACCACCATTTTTGAATATATAATTGCCCGGCCTACAAGGGCGATACTACCTTCAGTGTAGTCTGTCCGATAAGCTGATCCGCAAAAACAAGTGACATTGTATTAGGTCTTAATAATGAAGGTATTCTATTGGCCGATAATATTTATCCTGCTCAGTGGTAAACACACCTGAAAGTGTAGGTATTCTCAAGAATCTGCAGCCGGCGATATTGTCTTAAGCAGGGTCAATATATTGCCGAATAACTGATAACTATAATATTGTCGAAATAATGAATGAATTACAACATAAGATGGAAGCAAAAGGCCGTTACCAACCTTCGAAAACAGTTGAGGAACTTTTCACGACTGCGGTTGTCAAGATTAAGGCTGATGCCGACAAGGCAATTGCAAAGCAGAAGGCTATGTCGGAAACGGAAGTTGTATCAGCGGAAGATGCGGTAAAGGCTGAGACCGAAGAATCCATAGTTGAGCAAAATGCAGAGCCGGAAGTCGAAACGGAAGTGGCAATCGAGGCAGATGAAACGGAAACTGAATCTGTAGAACAGACGGACACCAACGAGACGAAGTCGGAGACCGAACCGGTTTCCCAGAAAGAAACGACAGAGACTCTTGAGAGCGAAGATGAGCAGGAGGCTGAAGCAGTTGAACATAAAGCGGAGGATGCTGATGAAGCCTTTGAAGATGTAGCTGAAGAAGAAGTTGAGATGACGGCTGAAAACCGAGAGCCAGCCACAGGCGAAGTTTCCGAGAGCATTCAACAGATGGCTAATTCGCAGTCGAATCAGCCGAGAGAGCAGTCGCTGGCAAGTTCCGGTTTATGTGCAAAAGACGTTATGCTAAAAGAAGTTGTATGGGGAAGTCCTGAAGATAGCGTCCAACAGGCGATTAGAAAAATGCAGCAGAGTGATAGTGGCTATTTGATGGTTGGCAATGATGGTGTACTGGAAGGTATTGTATCGAATTCCAATAT
>CAZMWN010000223.1:0-6048 GCA_964569935.1 uncultured Pirellulales bacterium | reverse complement strand
GTATTTATATTCTTACCGGCAACGGCCATTTTCAATATCATATCCTTAATGTTCATGAGTAACTGATACGTGAGGGCCTCGTCATCCGACAAGTCACACTCACGTTGGTATGCACGCTGCCCTTTGTTCATAAGGTTATGTATGGCATTGGAGGTTCTAATGAAATCATCCACAAGACGATTGCCGGACACGTTCAGACGTATATTATTCCGCTGTGCACCATCGTAATTTGAATTACAATCAGGAATGAAAAGTATTCTGCTAATCGGTTTGGATTTGGGTGTGATATCTACAAGCGTCCCTTGAGGAGATTTCCATACAGCGTGAAATTCCGCTTCAATCATAATATCAGGTATCTGCCAGACCTGCCATCCCAGTTGACAGTTTCCTCCATCTCTGCTAACCTTCCGATTCACAGCAGAAAAACACTCTTTAACTTCTGCATAGGGTTCAGGCGTGACATCTATATACAAAGGCTTCTCGGATACACCAATCTCCTCTACAAGAGAGGCTATTCTATGGTCGATTTTCTCCGGAACTCTCTGCATAGACTCCGAAAGCCTCACACAGAATTACTTCGGCTTCAATATCAGGGCAAGTAGGTGTAAATCAAGACTGTAGGACCCTGCCGCTACAAAAAATATTATGCCGGAGGTAGTCGGAAAAAACAAGAAAAAAAACCATAAGTTTCTTATGGTCGAAGGATTTAAGTTAAACAGGCGTTAAGCGATATACCGACCTATTTCGACGATTGACCGATACAGAACAGATGTTTGTCGCTGCGTAGGAAGATCCGGCCCTGGCTGATGGCGGGCGAAGGGAAAGTTTTTTCGCCGATATCATTCTGGGCCACAGGGGTAAACTCCGCCGCCGGTTTGATCACATTTATCAGGCCGTCATCATTCTGGATATAAACCAGCCCGTTAGCTGACACCGGCGAAGAATATTGCCTTCCGAGTTTTTCCTTCCAGAGAAGCTTGCCCGTGGCGGCTTCATGACAATGAACCTGTCCCTGGGTATCGGTAGTGAGAATGTACTCGCCCTGGCAAATCGGCGAGGGGACATACGGGGCGCCCTCGGTTGTTCGCCAGGTGATATGGGTATTCGTGACATTTTCGCTGCCGTCCGGCTTAATAGCCAGGAGATGGCGCCGTGGATAGCTGCTGCTGATAAAGACCTGTCCGGCCGGCTCATGGAATACCGGCGTTGCGCAGAATTCATCCGACGGCCCGTTAATAATCCAGTAGAGGGAACCGTCATCCGGATTGTAGCCGGCTACATTTTTATCGCCGCAAAGCACCATTTGTGTCCGGCCGGCCATCTCGCGAATATATGGCACACTATAACTTAGAACACTGTTTTGTTGTGGAATTTTCCAGAGCGTTTTTCCATCATTCCGGTTCAGGGCCACAACATAAGAATCACCCTTATTGCCGCAGTTGATGATGACCTTATTTTTATACAACACCGGCGAACTGCCCCAACCGTGCGGGCTGCTATAGAGGCCCGGCCGAACCAGCCAAAGCCGCTTCCCGGAAAAATCATAAGCGGCAGCAACTACCTGCTCACCATCCTGGAAAGTGACATAAACTTTATCGCCGTCCGAGACTGGTGTGCTGGAAGCATAACTATTATCAGGCCGCTTCGGCTCCAACGGAGCACGGAGGACTGTTTTTTGCCATAAAATGTCCCCGGTCGTACGCTCGAAGCAAAGCAATACACGCTCCTGTTTTTCCGGCAAGGCGGTAACCGTGAATATACGGTCCTCCCAGATAATCGGGGAAGCATGTCCCTCACCGGGCACGGCGGTTTTCCAGACTATATTGCTATCGGCGCCCCAGTGGATAGGCACATTTTCTTCCATACTGGTGCCGTCGCCGCGCGGCCCGCGCCAGCCGGGCCAGTTCTCGGCGCCGGCACTATTTAGTAAGAACATCAAAACTAATGCCAAAAAAGCTGGATAATAATATAATCGCTTCACCGGACGCTCCTGCTTATATGTCACTAATCAGTTAATTTATCGTACCAATTCTTCTTAAGAATAAAGGAGGTAATCGCAAGGACAACAACCGCAGTTATCAGAGAGACATTTTCTTTAATAATCAGATATATCGGAATAACTACCAGAGACAACTGCCAGATAATTCCAATTACGACATTGAACATATCTTTCCTGAAGTCTTTATTCCCCTGGAAGCTGGGATCTTCCTGGACGACTTTGTCATGTATCGGTTTCCAGAATCCCCATGGGCGAACCTGTTTGTAAAATGCTTTCAGAACTTCATCATTTTCCGGTTTGGTCAACAACGTCCCAGCAAGACAGCCCACCAGTGAGAATACCAGGATAAATGGGAATATGTAGAAATCCGGCGTGTTCGGCATAATTAATGGCATTGTCAATGAAGCAATCAAACCTATAACCATTCCCCAGAAATAGCCGTAACCATTGAATCTCCACCAGTGCCATTTCAAAACATTCGCAGCGGCATATCCGCCCCATAAAGCAGAAACGATCCATTGTGTTACAGAATCAATTGATTCAACAACGAAAAATCCAAATGTAATCCCGACGATCACCACAGCAAGTGAAATGATATAACTCATTTTTACATATTGTTTGTCGGAAGCGTTTGGATTTATGTAACGTTTATAAATATCGTTGACGATATAAGCCGGCGCCGCGTTTACCGTAGCGGCAAAAGTTGACATGAATGCCGCGATCAAGCCGGCCATTAATACTCCCAGAAGACCGGTTGGAACGAATTTGCTCATTGCCATCGGCAAAATCATTTCAAAATCAATATCCTCACCCATTGCTGCCAGATCAGGCATAAGATAGACAATGGCAAGAACCACCAGACCTGCTATCAACATGTACCTCGGGAAAAACAGTGCCACGGACACAAAACCACTCATTTTGGAGGCCTCTTTGGGACTTTTAGTCGCAAGAATCCGCTGCATATCGTAATTAGGAGCCGGCCCTGCAACACTTAATAAAAAGCCCTTGAAAATAATCATCATCATAAAGCAGGTAAATAATGTATAGCCATCGCCCGAAATTTTAGCGTTGACCGAGTCAAGTATTCCACTCCAGTCCAAATCAAGCCTCCAGACAATACGCAATTGTTCCCATCCCTGAGGTACCAATTCCAAAACCTGTCCCTTTGTTACTTGATTCATGGCGATTATACCGACAGCGATTGATGCTATCGTCATTATTCCAAATTGTATCAGCTCGGTTAAGACTACACTGTGCATACCCCCTTTGACGACATATAAGGTCGTAATACCCATGAAGATAAGCCCGTATTGGTTTGGTGTCAGATCCCAAGGTAGAAATACCGATGAAAACTTGCCAATTCCCTTAAATCCATAAGCCAGAAAACCGATGACACTGACAATCGCAAATATAACAATGATAATATGAGATAATTGCGAGCCGGTTCCGGTGCCGAACCTGGTCTTCATCCACTCGGCGCCTGTCATAACATTAGAACGCCGCAGCCAGCAGGATAGATAGACCATTAAAAATATCTGATTAAAAACAGGCCACAGCCACGGCATGAAGACACCTTTGAGGCCGTAAACAAAGAGCAGGTAAACCAGCCACATCGTACCGGTAATATCGAACATTCCCGAAGCATTTGAAACGCCCAGAATATACCAAGGGATACTCTTGCCGCCGAGAAAATATGAATCCATATTCTTAGAGGCTTTTTTCGATATAAGAAATCCAACTACAACCGTTGAAATGAGATAAAGAATAATGATTGAAATATCGATGGCGTGAAGTTGCATATTATCCTCCCTTAATGAGGTCTTCGAAATAGTTCAAGTCGATAATTCTGTACATACACCGGCTTATTCTTACCCGTAGATTCCATTAGAGCATTATTTTTAGAGGCTAACTATACCACTTCGCGGAGACTTTGGGAATACACTAACGGATTTTAAATCTTTTTGAATTTTCCTTGAAGATACATCGCATTTTCTGTTAAATAATGCCCATTCGGATCGGATCGTGACACGAACGGCAATATAGGATGTACTTATTAGCTGAATCTTAAATTATCTATAATGTTCTTGAGAGGAACAAATCACAATGGAATCCAACAATAATTCTACTCCAGAGGTCACCACGTCCGGAATCACAGGCTCAATCGGCAGTAAATTCAGTGGAAAGCTGCCCCTTTATGAGAAAATAGGTTATGGACTGGGCGATACCGCGTCCAATATTTTATATCAGGCGTGGAGCTTCTTTCTCATGATCTTCTACACGGATGTCTTTGGGATCGATGCAAAAGTAGCGAGCTTCATGTTTCTCGTTACGCGTGTCTGGGACATGATTAACGACCCCGTTATGGGTATGATAGCGGACCGTACCAACACCCGGTGGGGCAAGTTCCGACCTTACCTGTTGTGGATGGCCGTCCCCTACGGAGTCCTGGCTTGTGCCATGTTCATCACACCTGATTGGAGCCAGAATATGAAAGTCGTCTATGCCTATGTTACCTACATCCTGGCAACTATGGCATATACAGCAATCAACATCCCGTATTCCTCCCTGATGGCCGTTATGACCCCGGACCCCAAGGAACGAACAACCCTGTCACAGTATCGCTTCTTCTTTGCATTCGTCGGGGCGATGTTGATTACCACCTTTACGCTCCCCTTAGCCAAGTTCTTCGGGGCCGATCCTTCCCATCCGGGCTACAGTGAGCAATTGGGCTACAGCAAGGCGCTCGGATATCAGGTCACCATGGGGGTCTTCGGCGGGATCGCGATCATCCTGTTGCTCATTACCTTCCTGACCACGCGGGAGCGGGTCCAGCCCCCGAAAGGCCAGAGGAGCACGTTCAAGCGGGACCTTTCAGATGTCTTTAAAAATGCTCCCTGGATTATTTTGTTTATTGCATGTATCTTCTGGGTCACCCATAACGTGATACGTAACGGCGCGGGGTTATACTTTTTCGAGTATGTTTACAGCAATGGCAGTAATATCATGTTTACCTGGACCCTTGGGTCTATGGTCTTAGACTTTGATCAGACTACCGTATTTTTAACGATAGGAACCCTGGGCATGATGGCCGGTGTTTTTCTCAGCACGCCGCTCAAAAAGTACTGTGGCAAAAAACCACTAATGATTTTCTTCTCCTTAGCCAGCGTGGTTCTGGGAGGCGCCTTCTATGTGCTGCCGCAATACAATCTTTCCAAACAAAAGGTAATTACCACCGAAGTCAACGGTGTACGTTCGATTTACGCAGCGGATATTGATGCGGATGGTGACATGGACGCACTGTCAGCTTCGGCCCAGGATGACAAGATCGCCTGGTATCAAAATGACGGGACAGGCAACTTCTCCGCTCAAAAGCTGATTACCATCGAGGCCGACGGTGCAGAATCGGTTTATGCCGCAGACCTGGACGCAGACGGCGACCTGGATGTATTGTCGGCATCGGTTGAGGACGATAAAATCGCCTGGTATGAAAATGACGGCACAGGCAACTTTTCCGCTCAAAAAATAATTTCCACCGAAACCGATGGCGCAGCATCGGTTTTCGCAATGGACCTGGACGCTGATGGCGATATGGACGTACTGTCGGCATCGGTCGAAGACAATAAAATCGCTTGGTATGAAAATGACGGCACAGGAAATTTTTCCGATCAACAAATCATTACCACTGAAGCCTACGGCGCATGTTCGGTTTGCACGGCGGACCCGGACTCGGATGGCGATGCAGACGTAATATCAGGTTCGGCCGGTGACGGCACAATTGCCTGGTATGAGAATGACAGTGCAGGCAATTTCTCCGACCGGAAAATAATTGCCACGGACGCCGACGGCATAAAATCGGTTTACGTGACGGACCTGGACTCAGATGGTGACCCGGACGTTATATCAGTTTCGGATGTGGACGGAAAGATCGCCTGGTATGAAAATATCTCCGAAGTTAAAGAAGAAAGAAACGAAGATAACGAAGTAATAAATAAAATAGTAGAAGTCGAATTCTTCCAACAAAGAATAATCACCACCAATACCGATGGCGG
>CAZMWN010000222.1:0-6099 GCA_964569935.1 uncultured Pirellulales bacterium | reverse complement strand
CTCTTACCAAGCAGGAAAATGGCTGGTGGATCGGATGGATTGAAGAGGTGCCCGGCGTAAACTGCCAGGAACGGACACATGAGCAGTTACTGGAAACTCTTAAAATGACGCTGAAAGAGGCCCTGGAGTTTAATCGGCGGGATGCTCTGTCCGCTTTGGGGACGGATTTTCGTGAAGAGCAAATAGCGATATGAAAAGGAAGGAACTACTCCGGCACCTTCGCTTTCAAGGTTGTGAATTTATCAGAGAAGGGGGAAAACATTCCTGGTGGTTTAATCCATTGTTAAACAAAAAGTCGGCCGTTCCGAGGCACAACGAAATTGTGGATGTCCTGGCCAAAAAGATTTGTAAAGACCTCGGAATACCGCCGGTAAAATAACCTCTGCCATCGGGCTATAGGAAAGATACGCATCGTCAACGTCCCACCCCCTAATAAAGCAATAAGCCGGTACGGTTCAGCCGCGGTGTGCGCAAAGAGAAAGGGCTGCAGCCATTGGTGGCGGATCAGCCCTTTTTTGTTTTATGCTGATTGTCTTACAGGCTTCTGCGTTTTCGCAGGTAGCCCACAAGGCCTGCACCGAGACTGCTAAGCAGAAACGCGCCCGGTACAGGAATGGCGATAATACTGCCAGATGATAATTGGTCCGGGAAACTTGGAACGCCTGCACTGGAGAAAGCCGAAGGTGCCAATCCATACATATTGAAGTAGTCCTGAATAACGAACTCCCAGGTTTCGCCGGGCTCAAAGATGCCGTTGAATGTTATACTCTCGTAAATCAACGGCGTGTTTAATCCAACGCTGTCAATCTTAAAGGCCCGTCCGCCATTTACCCAGCCGTCATCGTTGGACATTGGAGGTATTGCACCTGAATAGAAGTCGGCCACGTACCAAACACTCGTCCAGCTTATGCCGGTCAGGTTAGTAATTCCCACAACCGGATTTGGCAGATTTGGATTGTCTGGATTTTGCGAGCACGGCGTGTAATCAACGTCCGGGTAGTAGTAGGCTGAAATCAATTCACTCTGTGGAAATGGAGCTGCACCCGATGGATTTACGCCCAGCTCATGGACCATCATTGGAGTCCGCAAGGGGTCCTGGTTGCCAATATCCTCCCACTGGGTGTAGGTTGGAATCGCCTGCGCTGTGCTATTAAAAAACACAAGCAGCGCAAGTAAAATTGAAGTGATAATTAATTTTTTCATATCTCACCCTGTTAAAAATTTCTTCGGATTTTTCCCTCCTGCCAGCATTAAAAAGTTTTGCTTCCAATGGTTTTACTCAAAGATGTGACTTCTAATAAGCATCAACTTTTTAATTGTTCGGCCAGAAAACAGATATGCAAAAAGACTGCCTGACCTCTCCTTCCGTGTTCAATGAATTTGTATAAATTCATTGTAATTATACCTGAAAAAGCCGGCTGTGTCAAGGATGAAATGAACCGCACCGGATATATGGGGATACGGAAATTTGTGCCTGGTTATTCTGACCTTTCTTTTTTCCCGGAAAATTTACTGACAAACAGACTCACCTTTGTTATTATATGCCTTGTGGAAGGTTTCAGAAGCTAACAGCCAAAGACAATACCCCAAGCCAACCCTTTAAGACTTTTGAGATTGTATTTCCGATATAAGAAGTAATGACAAAATGTTTTTATATTATTATGTTGAGCGAGGCAAATGAAACTTAAATTTGTTAATTCTTTGCATTCTTTCTGCTCAACTTACCCTGTTAAGCTAATCAAACCATGGCTACAAGAGTATGGCCTTGTAAGAGATATATGGAGTGGTCGCTTTCCAGAACGATCGGATCATCTGCCTCTTACCGTTCTTGAACGTTGTTTCATGTCATGCCTAATTGTTTTACGGTCGTTTTCCTTGTTCCATATTGCCGGTTTCCTAAGAAATTTCATATCTGGATCAATCATTTCAGAATTCTACGTTGTCTTTTGGTTTTTTATCCTACTCGCTATCCTCACATTTAATTCTTATTTTGCTCCATGGCTCGCAATTCTCCTAGTATGTTATCGTCTTGTTGATGGTCTTAACTATAGGTTATGTATTATTTTTGTCGATCGATACAAAAAGGATTGGGGGCTACGTTCATTGAACCGATCACTTGTTCTTCTCTTTATCAACTATCTTGAAATCATTGTTGGTTTTGCCACCTTATATCTTCTCACAAATTCGATAGGCTACGAGAGCGGTGTTTCTCTTTCATCACGGTTAGATGCCTTGTATTTCTCAGTGATTACAATAACTACACTAGGATATGGTGACATCAAACCCATCTTGCAGATAGGTAAATGGTTGAGTATTACAGAGACCATCATGGGTTTCATTCTGATTGTTCTAGTCATTGGTAGCTTTCTTACCGGAGTCCATGACATCCAGAACCTTAGAAAGCAATAAATCTTGGAGATTCGCAATGAGTTGTATAGACTGTAAGTGGTGGTTTCGATGGGAAAGGGCAAGACAGGGATATTGTAGAATTACTCCAGGGGATGAGGGAGAAGGAATTTGGGCTGTAAAGGAACCCGACGACGGATGTGGGAACTGGGAACCACGTGAAATTGAAACTGAAGAAGATCAATGATAATCAGAAACAATCTAGTAGAAGAATAGGGTCACATCTTTTATTACAACTTATTTATTCGACTTTATTTGTCTTCTGGGAGCAAATAAAGAAGTTCATACATCATTTTCGTCTCTTTCTCCTAATGTGTAGAAGTCACAAAAATTCACTTGACAGCAAACTAATGTGTTTGTATAATATTTAACTAACATATTAATAGAGAATAAATAAAAGAGTTTAGGGTATAGCGGATAGAAAAAGGGGAGAGAATTATGTCAAGCGAAGCCCAAATCATCGCAAATCGGCGAAACTGCAAAAAATCGACTGGCCCACGTACAAACGAGGGTAAGGAAGTCGTCTCACAAAACGCCGTTAAACATGGCCTATCGGCAAATGCGGCCGTTATCAGCACTGAAAACAAGGCCTATTTCGATATGTACCGCGATCGGATGCTGGAAGAATTGAAACCGGTCGGTCCTATGGAGTCTATGCTATGCGAGCGCATCATAAGTCTTTCATGGCGACTCGAAAGGGCCGAAATCATCCAGAACCAGACAATAGATGCATTGAACGCAGCAAATAACGCCAGCCCGTTAGCGAAACTGACCCAATCGCTGTTTTTCAAAGGTCAGGACCAGACGAAAGACAGCTCATCTAACGCGGACCCCGAGCTGGCTCTCGGCCGTCTTGCGATAAAAGATTTCTCGAACTCAAGGGTGCTCGAACGGCTTTTAATGTACGAAAGGCGGTTGGAGCACAGCCTGTACAAAACGATATTAGAGCTTCAAAGACTAATTCTGATGCGAAAGATGAACCCGACCGAGGATGACAACGAAATGAGTACATGGGTAAAAGAGTAAATGAGTTAAAATATGCACTCACCGACACATATACTCATCAACGCATATACACATTTTCACCGCAATCAGTTAGAGGTATTCGACAAATGTCGAGAGTTCTCTACAAATCGACCCCTTTTTTTGCAAAACAAAGCCAATCCTTCGACTATGCTCAGGACAAGTTTTAGAGCGTAAGCTCTTTGAAATAAAAAGATTATATCAAAAAGCCGGCAATTGGCCGGGGGAAAAAACAAAGCCAAACAAAGCCAATTATTTCGTATCGAGTATTCCTATGGAGTCCTTACGGACTGCGTGATGCGTATTGCGAAAAGGAATTTTAAAAAACAAAGCCGATTCAAACCCAATTTTCATGGGGGTATCAGCCGATGAAACGATTGTTGCCTATTTACATGATGTGCTGTGGTCGATATTATAATCGAGTTAAATGCCGATGTAGCTCAATGGTAGAGCACAGCTTTCGTAAAGCTGAGGTTGAGGGTTCGACTCCCTCCATCGGCTTTATGGATTCGGGAGAAAATCATGCATTGTAAAAAGACGACCATATCACCTAAAGCAAAATTTTTAATAACAGCTCTTTTAAGCCTGTGGATACTACTATATTTGTGCTGCTGCCAGGGATTCGCCGATGCCGAATCAAATCAAACAGATTCAAACGATATAGGGTTGCGGGTAATGAGTTTCAATATTCGCTACGGCACCGCCAATGATGGCGAAAATCGCTGGAAAAACCGCAGGGAGATGGTTTTTGATATTTTCAGAAATCACAAAAGCGATGTTGCAGGACTACAGGAGGCTTTGAGTTTTCAGATCGATGAGATTATTAAAGCGGCGCCGGAATTCGGGATGGTCGGCATTGGTCGTGACGACGGCAGGAAAAATGGAGAGTACTGTGCGATTTTGTATAACCGTAATCGTTTCGGCGTAGATGAATCGGGGACGTTCTGGTTTTCCAATACGCCGGAAGTGCCCGGCTCTGCAAGCTGGGGTAATTCCTATACTCGGATTTGCACATGGGCGCGATTCGTGGAAATCAAATCGAGTAGTCCTGGGGACTCCCTACGGAGGGCGTTCTATATTTATAACGTGCATCTGGACCATGAGTCACAGCCATCGCGGGAGAAAAGTGTGGTCCTGCTTACCGAGCGCATCGGCCAAAGAAAACATAAAGACCCGTTTGTAGTGACAGGTGATTTTAACGCCGGTGAAGACAATCCGGCGATTTTATATTTAAATGGTAAAGCCGCACTCGATGACGGAAAGGGCGGCGAGGGTAAAAATCCTATTGCCATGGTCGATACATTCCGTGTTTTATATCCGGACGCAAATGAGGTGGGGACATTCAACCAATTTAGGGGGCTTCGCTCAGGCGACAAAATCGATTATGTTTTCACAACGCCGGAGGTAAAAGTTCTGGAAGCGGTGATACTTCGTGACAATGTCGAGAGGCGCTATCCTTCCGACCACTTCCCGGTAATAGCTAAACTCGGCCTTGCTTCTGCTGGTCCCGCGAGGAGGAGATGAGGTGAAAATTCAGCGTAACATTTTTAGTGATTTCTTCTCTTCAAACTTGTTGTGGTATTTTGCCGGATGGTAAAGTTTGAAATCTATTGCCCTTATATACTCTTCGGGGCCGCAATGGCGAACGTTTTCTATCAGAGAAGAAATTTGTTTTTGCGAGCGAAAGGCAGAAATTGCCTTGAGCTTATTTTCCAGGAGTGACATGGGAGTACGCATGCGCAGTGTCGGCGGGGCGTTGAAGTCACAATATATCGCGTATGTGTTCACGTACGGTGCGTTGGACAACGGCTTGCCCAGTTCCGGCCAAATATTACCGGCGGCATGGAACAAACTAATGAGGAATTCATCATAAATGATACGATGGTCGGGATGCAAATCGTTGCTCGTAGGCAAAAAGCACTGCGTTGGTTTTATCTTTCGCAGATGATAAGTGAAGGAATTTTGCAGCCCCGTGTAGCCGCTTACTTCTGCGAGGCTGTTTGGTTTGGCCACTCTTCTGCCGCGGTATTCGTTTAGCTGGCAATCGGCAAAGCCAAGCCAGATGATGTTTTGCTTTGGTATGCCAAGGCTTTGGTAACATTCGAGACTTTCGTTGCGCCGAATCTCGGCAATTTGGTCTTTCTCGTCGATGCTGCAATAGCCCATACTACCGTCTGTTACAATTAATATGTACGTGGGGACATTCTCACGTTTGGCCAACTGAATGAGCAGGCCTGCTCCCAGAACCGCATCGTCATCGTGCGGGCTTATTATTATGAAACGCTCTTTTTCGCCCTGCCAGTGTCGCGACACATCGGCCAGCTTCGAGCCTACCCGCCTTTCGTCTCCCACCAAACGTACAAATTCAAATTCTTCCTGCATGGTTTATCCTCAAGATTTTCTTTTGCTTTTCAAGTCGATTTTATCTGTATTTATTACTAATTCGTTAAGCCTGCAATCGCTGCTCCGATTAAAGTGGCGTTCTCGACGCTTATGATTTCGTAATGTATGCTTTTTTGCTCTTTGAGATATTGTGTGAGATAGTGCTCCACCATCGATTTTAGGTTGTGGAGCTTATAGAAAGTCGTCCCTTCGGCCACGATGCAGACGGGGCGATTCGGGTCGCGGCCCTTGCCTGATTTGATCGCTGCCGAGCTGAGGTTTATCGCC
>CAZMWN010000221.1:0-6111 GCA_964569935.1 uncultured Pirellulales bacterium | reverse complement strand
AAAAGGAAAATTCTCGAAAAAAACCTTGACGAGATAGGCTCTGTAATATAGAGTACTCTATGGATTAGATTATAGTAAGCATATTTTTTGGAGATTAATACAATGAATATTTCTCAGGAAGATGCACAAGCATCGCTATCTTCGGTTCAGAATGTTATGGGGCAAACACACAAAGCCCTCTCTTCTGCTTATGCGAATCCTTTGCTTATAATGTGGGGTCTGCTATGGATAATCGCATTTACAACAACACATTTTTACCTCGATTATGCTTATTATATTTTCATGGCTATGTCGGCTGTAGGCTGTATAGGTACTACTGTAATAATCAGGGTATTCCACTCAAAGGCTCCCGTAAAAGACACTTCAACCAATAAGCTTAGCCTGCGAATCACCGCCCTATGGATTTTCCTGTGTATCTATATCGTCATCTGGCTTTTCTTATTTGCACCCTTTACCGGTCTCCAGTGCAACGCGTTAATTTGTACGGCGGTGATGTTTGCCTATATCGTCATGGGACTCTGGTTCAATAATCGTTTTATGATTGTGCTGGGACTCGTCGTCACCGCGGGGACATTAGTGGGCTTTTATCTTCTCAGAAATTACTATTGTCTATGGATGGCTTTGGTAGGCGGCGGAGCGCTTTTCGGTACCGGTCTGTATATAAGATTGAGATGGAGGTGAAAAATGGCTCAGCTTGACAATATAATCCATCAGCCGGTACGGCTGCAAATAATGTCGTCTCTGATTAGTCTCGACCAAAACGAGCAGGTCAACTTCACTTATCTGCGTAAGCTGCTCAAACTGACCGACGGCAACCTCGGCGCACACTTAACGAAACTGGCAGAAGCCAGCTACATAAAGATTGAGAAAACTTTTGTTGCTCGTAAGCCCTGCAGTTTCATTATTGCTACAGGAAAAGGCCGGGACGCATTTGAAGAACACATTGCCGCCCTCAAAGAAATAATTAAAGGTTCGTAAATGCCGATTGCTAATCTAAATTGTAATGTTGTAAGGACAGCAATAATGAAAAAAGTAATTTGTTCCATCCTTATTTTATTTATTATTAGCATTCCCGCATATAGTGACAATAACTCCCAAAGGCATATTATTGAGAATGTGAATTATTATCCTATGCTGGATGGTTACTGCGCTATGACGGCTTTGCGTATGAACCTGGACTATTACGGGATTGAAGCTGAGCAGTCACTGCTGCTGAATCTCGGCTGGAATTACGGCTTTTTCTTTATGTCAAATCCGTTCTATACAGTTGCATATCCGGATACAGATCCTGTCGAGGAAATAGTTTTTGCAGCGGAAAGCCTGGGTTTTAAGGCGAATGTCATGACCCACAGCTCGATCGATGAAGCGAAAGAAACCCTTGTCAAATATATATCGCAAGACAACCCTGTTCTTGTACAATGGATACCTCATACCGTCCTGGCATACGGCTATAAGAACTCCGGTTCTAATATCATTTATCATGACCCGGGAAAGCCTGGAAAACAGACTCGAGGCTCGACAGAAGTGAATTTTGCTATCGGCATGGGCAAGCAAGTCAGTAAGGACATCAACGAATGGCTCGGGCGGCCGCAAATGTGGGGGATGAGACAGTTCCAGATGATAGTTATTGAGCCAGACGATAAAAAACCGAAAATCAAATGGCAGGCGATATGGAAGCGAAACGCCGAAAAGACACTCGGGCTGATAAAGAACGACTTTCCTGGATATTACGGGATTGCGGGATTACAGGAAATGCTAAAGTCTATCGAAGCCGTTTCTACCCAAGAAAAAGGGCAGCAGGATAATATACTCAAAAATCTTGAGATGACTTTTGAACTTGGTGTGGGCTTTCGGCGCGATGCAGCAGCATTCCTTGCCGGTCACGCCTCGGTATTACAGAATCGAAATCTCAGCAAGGCTTCGAGTAAATTTCTTGAATCTGCACATCTGTTTGGTGAAGGTCTTAATTTGCTTCGATGGTTTAAGAAGCATCCGGAAAAGCAATCGCAGGTTCAAAAGGAAATTGCGCAGATTATCCGACGTATTATCGATAGTGAAAAGTCAGCCGCCGGATTTCTGCTTAAGGCATCGCAATGATAAAGATGTTATTTAAGTTACTAACAGAACGATGTTCACATTGAACTTGTTCTCCCGAAAAAAATGTTACAGAAGTTGAGAGTCTAAATTTTATAAAACAAAAGGAAGGAAAAAACGATGAGTAAATTAAAAATGATGTCACTGTTACTGTTAGTATTGACAGCCATAATGGCAATCGGGATTTATGCCGGTCAAACCGCGGACAAATCCGATATTACAATTCGCAAGATGGAATCGCAGACAGTTCTTTATACTATCTACCGCGGAGAGTATGAAAAAATCGGTAATTCAATTGGGAGTTTATTCGGCCTGGCGATGAAAAACCAGATATGGCCGAAAGGCTCTATTTCCCTTGTGTATCTGAATAATCCGCAGTACATTTCAGGTGAGCACTGCTTAGTCGAAATTCGAATACCGGTTGGAAAGGAGGCTTTGAAGAAAGCGGGAACTCTGGGAGAGATGACTGATGTCAAGGAAATAAAGGCTATGGAAGTGGCCGTTATTAAAAAATCAGCGGGGCAGATGAACTACGGTTCTCTTTACAACAGTCTTCATACGTGGATTTCAAGGAATGGTTACGTGACGACAGAAAATGCCTGTGAAATGTTTGCCGGCGCCGGCGGTGTGACAGACTATTCTCAGATGAGCTCCGAGATTATGATTCCTGTAAAGAAAATCTCATCAAAGGATTAATTTTTTAGCAGGAAAATTGCTAATCTTGAATGCTAACATTTTAAATGAATTGTGAATTCGCCGCCCATAAGGTGATTTTGCTGCATTATCCCGAACACATCGACTAATAGAAGAAAATTGCGTGCTTTTTTTTAAACTTCCGCTACAATTAGCCCGCCGTTAATATTTATCCAAAAATGTAAATCGGGGTTTAACACAAATAATTCTTGTCTGTATGATAGCCAGCTAAGGAAAGGGAGAATATTATGAAGGAAGAAATGATGATGAAGACAATATTAGAGACCAATATAGAAAACCTGGAACCGAGTCGCGGCAAGGTTCGTGATATCTATGACCTGGGCGATCTACTGCTGATAGTTGCAACCGACAGGATAAGTGCATTCGACGTTGTTATGGCAAACGGCATACCCTATAAAGGCATAGTTCTGACACAGATTTCGCGATTCTGGTTCGATTTCCTCGGCTCGGATGTCGAACATCATTTGATAAGTGACAATGTAGCGGATTTCCCGGAGCCGTTTTGCAAATACCCCAAACAGTTAGCCGGGCGGAGCATGCTGGTTAAAAAAGTGGAAGTCCTGCCGATTGAATGTGTCATACGTGGCTACCTTGCTGGTTCCGGCTGGAAAGAATATAAGCAAAGCGGCACGGTATGTGGGCAAAAGCTGCCGGCCGGGTTGAAACAGTGCCAGAAGCTGCCGGAATTGATATTTACTCCGGCAACAAAGGCCGAAAGAGGAACGCACGACGAAAATATCAGTTTCGAGGGGTGCGTGAAAATCATCGGCGAAGAAGCGGCGGGCTATGTGCGCGACAAGAGCATGGAGATTTTCGAGAAGGCCGGCGAGTACGCAGAGACCAAAGGGATAATCTTAGCTGATACCAAATTCGAATGGGGATACTTCGAAGACAGGCTCATTTTAATCGATGAGGTTCTGACCCCCGATTCATCTCGTTTCTGGCCCGCAGATAAATATCAGGCCGGTCGAGACCAGGAGAGCTTCGATAAACAATTCGTTCGAAATTATCTTGAGAGCATAAACTTCGACAAATCAGGACCCGGCGTGGAACTGCCCGAAGATATTGCAGCAAAGACGAGCGACAAATACATACAGGCTTACGAGCAGCTCACAGGCAAGAAGTTCAAATTCGGCGGTTAGCCGTTAGTAATATTGCGAAGCGATTTCTGATAATATCAAATACATCAAGCCCCGTAATTTGTTGCGGGGTTTTTTTATTGGTAAAATTTTACACAAAATTAATTTCCAATGGTTATTATTATATAGAAAGTGAACATGTTCATGCTTAACGGAAGATTGGAGCTTTGAAATGAATTATATAAAGCGAGCGGAGCTCTTTAGGCAATTAAGAACCAGGCACACAGGTTATATATCGTCCGTTCTGTGGAAGCTCACAGGCGATAGAGAGCTTTTCACCGAGGCAATGCAATATGCTCTTTTAGGAATGTGGCAGCATATCGAAAAGCTCAACGGCAAAAAAGCGGGAGCCTATATTTACAGGATTGTATTAACAGCCAACTCCAAAGCCTGGCGGGACAGGATCGGTAAAAATGGACATTTCAATCACATCCGAACCGGTGGCGAGCAAAGCCCTGACGAAGAGCTCGACAGAATTGAACTGGTTAGAATGGTCAGACAGGAAATAAGCCGACTTCCTGCCAAGCAGGCAAAGGCAATCGTTATGCGATACCTGGAACAACAGGATTACGAAAATATTGCCGGGCAGTTACGTTGTAGCCGGGCGGGGGCAAGGTCGAATGTATCGAAAGCAATCGCAACTTTGAAAAATAAATTGGCCGTATTGGCAGAATAGAGGTCAGAAAATGAAAGATGAAAATATTGAAGAAATCCTGAAAAAGTTAGGTACCGAAGAGCTGCCGGCCGATGTGCTGGAAATCGCCGAACAAACATCGAAAGATTTTGAAGAGACTCTGACTCAGTCAAAACAACCGAAACGCTATGTTTTAGGAGATAATATTATGAAATCCAGATTAATAAAACTTGCCGCAGCAGCGGTTATAATTATCGCAGCATTTGTTGGCGTTTATCACTTCGGTGGTTCGTTCGTCGGAGGAACCGTGACTTTCGCCGATGTCATAAAGCCCATTCTCAACGCCCGAACCGCAACCCTGACTATCATCATCGGCGAAGAAGGAAGCGGAGTGGAAATCCACGATATGATTATGGAATCGCGAATCAGAAGAACTCTGCCGAATATGGAAGGTGTCGTTGCCATAATCGACATGGATTCCGGCAGGATTCTACAGCTCTCACTGGACAAGAAAGAGGCCGTATATATCGATTTGAAAGACTGGCCGGCCATGCCGAACTATATGGAAAGCCTTCAAAATGTTATTACAAGGTTGCAGGAAAGCCCTGGTTTTGAAGTTGAGGAGCTTGGCGTCCAGCAAATCGACGGCCGAAATCTCATCGGCTTTTATGCAGAGCACCCCAAGATAAATATTACTATCTGGGCCGACCCGGAAACCGCTCTGCCTGTGCGCATCGAGCAGGCAGAAGGACAGATGAATGTAATATGCAAGGATTTGCAGTTCGATGTCCCGATGGACGAAGAGCTTTTCAATATGGACGTACCCGAAGGTTACTCCCTCGACCAAACGGAGCTGGACCTGACGGGTGCCACCGAGGAGGACTTTGTCGAGGGTCTGCGTATAATGGCCGAAACGTTCGGGGACGGTTATTTCCCAGAAAGCGTCTCAGTAGAAGAATATCTCAAGCAGGCCCCCGCCATGGCGCAAAAATGCGAAGAACTGGGACTCACTAAAGAGCAGGAGGACGAGCTTGGAATGAAATTATCGAATTACCTGCTGTTCATTCGGTTCTTCAAAGGCGAGGGCAAGTGGCACTACGCCGGCAACGGCGTAAAACTCGGCGACGCCGATACTGCCATCTTCTGGTACCGTCCCGAAGGTTCAGAAACGTATCGTGTTATCTACGGCAACTTGACCGTCAAAGACGTAGCACCCGAAAACCTGCCGCAATAAACTTCTTGAGTAATATTAACCACAAAGGCTGGGTATTTGACTCGGCCTTTGTTATGCGTTCGCTCAGTGGTTGCCACCTGGGATTGAAGATATAGGAGTTCCCTCTAAATAAGTTGTAAAAAAGATGTGACCCTACTATTCCATAGCGTGCCTCGGTTGTCAATGTAGAGCGGCGGAGAGTTTTTTGCGATGGGAGAACATTATGCTTGTCTGGGCAGTAGAGAGCCATATAATAGCTGTCAGAAATATATTGAATTGTAATGATCGCGTGGCGAAGCCTTGAAGCAAAATCACTC
>CAZMWN010000220.1:0-6126 GCA_964569935.1 uncultured Pirellulales bacterium | reverse complement strand
CACCTGATTTGGGAAAAAATTCGTCAACTACAAAAACAACATACTACGGTACTGCTGACAACTCATTATATGGAAGAGGCGTTCCAGCTTTGCAACCAACTGTTGATTATGCATAAGGGACAAAAAGTCATGGAGGGCAAACCGGCAAATTTATTGGAACAAAACATAGAAGAATATGTACTTGAGATTCTCGATACCGAGCTTATAAAACCTGAATGTAACGATATACTTCAGGACAATATCAGGATAGAAGATACTCCCGGAGTCATGCATTACTATTCTAATGATATAGATGTTTTGAAAAACTTTTCAGCGTCCTGTTTAGAGTCCGGCAATTATCTCATCAGACAAACAAATCTTGAAGATGTATTTTTACATGCCACAGGGAGACAGCTTGATGACAAACAGTAGTACCGCCCAATATCCACCGTTGCATCTGCGACTCTATAGCGTTTGGTATCGACACATGCGTGTATATACAAAAAACCTGCTGAGCAATGGTTTTCCACCTTTTCTGGAGCCGTTGATTTTTCTGGCCGGCGTCGGACTGGGTCTGGGCAAATATATCACCGAGCCTATGGGAGGAGTAAGATATATCGAGTTTCTCGGAACAGGTCTTTTGGTCACCACTGCAATGTTCACATCTGCATTCGAATGTAGTTTCGGGACATTTATTCGCCTGGAGTTCGAAAAAGTCTATGACGGGATGCTCGCCGCTCCTATGACGGTCAATAACCTCATTGTTGGCGAAATGATTTGGGCCGGGACAAAGGGCTTTTTTTTCTCATTTGCCGTTTTGTGCATGCTCTCAGCTTTTAGAATTATTGATCTACCATACTGCTTGCTCGCACCACTGGTTGGATTTCTAACAGGAGTCATGTTCGCGGCGATTTCATTGCTGGTCACTTCTTTTGTAAAAACAATCAACCACTTTAATTTCTATTTCACCGGCTTTATATCACCCATGTTTTTCTTTTCCGGCGTGGTCTTTCCTATTGAAAATCTACCGGGTTTTATCAGGCCGGTTACGGAATTAGTTCCCCTGACCCACTCGGTGAGATTAATCAGGGCCGTCTGCATGAATAATTACGAGCCAATCCTGCTGCTGGATTTACTCTATATTGCGGCATTTATCATCCTGATAGGTTTCCTGGCAATACACAGGCTCAAAAAGCGCCTTGTTAATTGATCTCACCCGGTTAAATTCTCATCTATACAGGCATTAAACGGCGGTGAGATGAGGACCGCAAATTACACTTATTTTGAGTGTCCATTGAAATCCGAAAAGAACAATTCAGGATTGTTGTAATTTAAGGATTATTTTGGTAAATAAAGGGAACTTAAAAGTCTTAGGATTGCTAATATATTGCATGTAGTAATTTGAAAAATTACTATTGAAAAAAATCGCCATGAGACCAACAATCAGATTCCTGACCGATGAACTTATCCGGAAGATTCTTTCCGAAGCAACTGACATACTGTGTACGCTTGGAGTCGAGATTCATAATAAAACAGTTCTGGACATGCTCTCAGACTGCGGCTGTGAGGTTGATATAAAAAAACACCATGCAATACTAACCAGCCAAATCATTGATAAAGCCTTGGAAACAGCTCCTGAATCGTTTGGTCTTTACGATGTCACTGGAAAACAAACCCACAACTTCTCTGACAGCAATGTTTATTTTACTCCCGGCTCAACCGCTCTGAATATCCTTGATTCTCAAACAGGGAAAATGCGCAAGCCTGTCACCGCTGATTATGTTAATTTTGTAAAGGTAACCGAACAACTCAACAACATCGCCTCAACCAGCACCGCTATGATTCCCGCAGATGTACCTGAAGAGATTTCTGACAGCTATCGATTATTTCTGAGCCTTCTTTACGGCAATAAATCCATAGTCACAGGTGCTTTTACCATCGAATCTTTCAACGTCATGAAAGATTTCCAGGTCGCTATTCGAAGTTCTAAAAAGGCTCTGAAGGAAAAACCCCTGACCATATTTTCCTGTTGCCCGACGAGCCCTTTGAAATGGAGTGAAACCACCTCGCAAAATCTGCTGGACTGCGCCAAATATTTTATCCCCGTGGAATTTATTGCCATGCCGCTGTCCGGATTTATAGCCCCGGTCACATTAACCGGAACTCTCATCCAGCATACAGCCGAAACGTTGAGCGGCATTGTCATCAGCCAAATGGCCAATCCGGGCACGCCGATACTTTATGGCGGCTCTCCGGCTATTTTCGATGTCCGCTATGAAACTACACCCATGGGGGCCATCGAAACAATGATGATTGACTGTGCCTATAATGAAATCGGCAAATACCTTAACCTGCCCACTCAGGCATATATTTCTCTGAGCGACTCCAAAGAGCTGGACGCCCAGGCAGGTCTCGAAAGCGGTATCGGTGCCATATTGGCAGCGCTTTCCGGCATTAACAATATTTCCGGCCCGGGCATGCTCGACTTTGAAAGCTGTTTTTCGCTTGAAAAACTTGTTGTAGATAATGAAATCTGCGGAATGGCCTTTCGATTAATCGATGGTATTGAACCAAGAGAAGACTTTCCGGCACTGAGTATATTTCAGGAATTGCTCGAAGAAAAACATTTGCTTATCAGTGAGCATACAAGACGCTACCTTAAGAAAGAGCACTTTTTCCCCGGCCCGATTATCGATCGTGCCAACAGGTCCCGATGGGAACAGCAAGGTGCTTTAACGCTCAGGCAGCGAGCCCATCGGGAGGTGGAAAAACTACTAAACAGTTATGAACCAACACATCTATCGAAAAACGTCAGGGATGAGCTAATAAAATTAATGAGTGAAGAAGCACTCCGCTATGGACAAGACAGTCTGCCGAATCTACCACAATGAGTTGAACCAGGTAGGTTTCATATTATGAGGTATGCAATATGACAACCAGGACAAAAATCATTGCCACGTTAGGTCCTGCCAGCAGTAACTATACCATCCTTCGGAAAATGTTTGAGGCTGGCCTTGACGTCGTCAGACTAAATTTCTCGCATGGAAGTCACCAACAACATCTTGAAAACATTGAAATCATCCGAAAGTTAAATAAAAAGTACAGACGCCACATCAGAATCATGCAGGACCTGGAAGGATTCAGAATAAGGGTCGGAAGATTCAAAGGCCCTAAAACTAAGCAACTAAAAAACCGAACTATAGTATGGCTGACCAATGATGAACAGACGCAGGGACCTAAAACAATACCATTTGATTACGAAGGCAGCCTGAGCAAAATTTTACCGGGACAACTTATATTTATTGATGATGGCAATCTGATTCTGCGCGTCAAAAACAGTTCCGAAAAGAGCATCAAATCAACCGTAGTTGAAGGTGGTATTCTAAAAGAAAGAAAGGGTATAAATATTCCCGAGGCAGACCTCGAATTTGCCGGTATGACCGAGAAAGACAGAAAGGACATTGAATTCGGCATAGAACATGGTGTTGATTATGTCTCATTATCGTTTGTACGAGATGCAAACGACGTTCGTGAAGCTGTGGAACTGATTAAACCAAGTCTGCCGAACTGTCAAATTGTAGCGAAAATTGAGAACAGGCAGGCAATTAATAATATCGATGAGATAATTGACGCCGCAGATGGAATCATGATAGCTCGCGGTGACATGGGCGTTTCTCTGCCGATCCAGGAAGTCCCCATAATTCAAAAACACATTATCAGGAAATGTAACGCCGCAGGAAAGTTCGTAATCACGGCCACCCAGATGCTGGAACATATGACCGAACACAGCCGGCCAACCCGTGCCGAAGTCACCGATGTTGCCAATGCAATCATTGACGGCACTAACTTCGTAATGCTTTCAGCCGAGACTGCTGTTGGCTTGTATCCTTATCAGTCTGTCCTGATGATGAACGAAATCATCAAGTTTACCGAAAAATCCATGCCCGAGTTAAAACGTTCATAATGTTGGTATAAATGATTCGAATATTACCTACATCAAACGTTATGAAAGGAAAGCAGCAGATGAAACTAAAATTAACATTCCTTGTTTCCCTGGTCTTATCATTTATACCACTGACACCAAACTTTGCCAATAACAGCAAAGGCAGCTTGCGCAGCGACCTGATGGAACAAAAAGGTATTGTCAAGGCGCAGTTTCTCTTTGAAGATGCACCATTTAAATCATGCCACGCATCAACAATAGCTCAGACACAAGACTTTTTTATTGTCGCCTTTTTCGGCGGAAGCAATGAGGGCAATGACGATGTCGGAATATGGATTTGCAGAAAGGAAAAAGGTGGACATTCCTGGTCTGCACCGGTCGAGGTCGCTAACGGAATACAATTCAACTGGCTATCCACGAACAAGCAAAAACGCTATCCCTGCTGGAATCCCGTTTTATATCAAGCCGACGATGGCCCATTGCTGTTATTCTACAAGGTCGGCCCCAGACCGGATAGCTGGTGGGCAATGTTGACCACATCGAATGACCAGGGCACAACATGGTCCCAACCAAGGCGACTTCCGAAGGGTATCATCGGACCGGTCAGGGCTAAACCTGTCATGCTCGCTAACGGCAAACTGCTCTGCGGATCAAGTACCGAGGACAAAGGATGGCGAGTGCATATGGAATTTACCCCGGACCTCGGCAAGACCTGGAGCAGAACAGATGTGCTCAACGACGGCAAGGAGTTTGATGCAATCCAGCCGACAATCCTTACATATCCGGATGGGAAGATTCAGATTCTGTGCCGTAGTCGTGGTAACTTACGCCAGTCATGGTCGGACGATACCGGTAAAACATGGAATCCGCTGTTGCCGTCGATTTTACCCAATCCGAGTGCAGGTATCGATGCTGTCACTCTGACCGATGGGCGGCAGTTGCTCGTGTACAACCACTCAACGAAGGGACGGGACAAACTGAATGTAGCGGTATCCACCGATGGTCAAAGCTGGAAGGCGGCACTGAAACTGGAGGATGAGATTACTATTGATGGGAAAAAAGCCTATGGCGCATATCCCGCTGCGGTCCTGGCTTCTGACGGGCTTGTCCATGTCACGTACACCTGGCGACGTGAAAGTATCAACTATGTGGTGATTGATCCGAACAAAATGGTATTGCACAATATGACTGACGGAAAGTTGCCTCAGCAGGATGCGCTCAAGTAAACATGATATTCGTCTCATGGCAGTCACAAGAAACAGGAGTACTGCCTTCCTGGGCAAATTGATAACCATACTGGTTTGGGCTCTTCGCATTGCTCTATATAATTACTTCTTCACCCCATTATTTGTCGATTTTGCTGTTTCTACCAAATTCCAGACAAATTTAAGTTCGCAGAATATTTAAAAAAATTTAGTTACCTCATTTTTCATTTTAGATGTATTTCTTATATTTTATAAGGGCACTTATGCCGAATTTGCACAAGGTCTGCTCTCATAAAAACAGTGATTCGATAACAACTTCCTACTAATCTCGATTTTGAAAGCAGAAAAACTCGGATAACGGACGTATTGTATCTAACTGTGGCAAGTAGAAATAAGAGCTAAAGACAAGCCGACTTTCTAAGAGGACATGTATTATGAACACAATAAAAGGATTTTGGCAGCACAAAAACGGTAAAATCTACGCAGTTCAAAGTGATACGTTCGGTAATATTACCGGGGCCGTCGGACCTTTGGATCCTGATAACCTGCAGAACCTTGATGAATACATATATAAACCCGCCATCGTCGATTGGGTGATCGATGCATTGGAACATAAAAAACTGCGGAGAATAGATACTTCACCATGTGGATAAATATTGACCCTTTCCGAACTATGTAAACTGTTGCAGGAGCCGAGGCTACTCGCTGGTGTTATTCGGATTCAAGCTCAACGCCAAGTCACTAATTCTCGCCTGTACAAGCATATTCTCGGCAACAGCCTGAGCTTCAACCAGATTAATCTCGGATATGGCTTTTTGTATTCGGGGAAGATAGCGAGGATCAATACTCAAAGTCCGAACACCAATCCCAAACAGGAAAGGTAAATATTGCTCCTGGTGTGCCATATCACCGCAAACCGAGATTTCCCTGCCGCCCTGATTTGCTGAATGAACTACCTTTTTCAATGCGCGTAAAACCGAGGGATGATGCGGTAAATAT
>CAZMWN010000219.1:0-6225 GCA_964569935.1 uncultured Pirellulales bacterium | reverse complement strand
GCGACTAAATACTAACAAATGTTCTATTGCAAGTCTCATATACGTATCTGCATATAAAATTTGAATTTATCAGGCTTTTGCCTGATATAACGAGTTTCCTGGTGACTATACTGACGGGGAAACGCCTGATCCCATTCCGAACTCAGAAGCTAAGCCCGCTCAGGCCGATGGTAGTCCTTTGGGCGAGAGTAGGTCATCGCCAGGATCTTATAAGCCCCGATGGTGAAAATCATCGGGGCTTTCCTTTTGCGCATAAACCCCCAATGTAAAATTGGGGGCTAAACGAGATTGGGATTGACCGATTGTCGGCAAACGTTATCATCAAAGCATGGGAGAAATCATTGGGTATATGATTACATGGACGACATACGGCTCATGGTTGCAGGGTGACAAGCGTGGATATGTTAAAGATGGAAAAATTCTCCCGAAAGATAATACTCTATTACAATCAAATTTGAAAAGACTGAAAAATCCCGCCACTCAGTTCGACCATGAGCATTGCGAGATTGTCAGGCACGCTATTTTAAAGAAAGCAAATCAAATTAATCAAAAAATACACGCAATCGCAGTATGTTCCAATCACATCCATATAGTGGCCCAGTGCACAAGTCAATCCATCGAAAAGGTTGTAGGCTTCTATAAGAACGCTGCACGTCTTGCCCTTCGAGCCGGAGGTTTTAACGGAAGAGTATGGA
This sequence comes from uncultured Pirellulales bacterium, assembly GCA_964569935.1. Taxonomy (GTDB): domain Bacteria; phylum Planctomycetota; class Phycisphaerae; order Sedimentisphaerales; family Anaerobacaceae; genus JAFGPS01. The sequence continues at coordinate 5,530 of CAZMWN010000219.1, read as the reverse complement.
CGAGGGGATTTGACAAACGGTTTTGTTTTAACAGGGAAGAATTGGAAAGCAGAATCAAGTACGTAAACAGCCATCATAAAGATGATTAGCCCCCAAGTTTACCTTGGGGGTATAGGGGGTCGATATTTTCTTAAGAACGAAGCGGGATTGCATATCTATTCGTGCATATACGAGAAAATTTCCTTGAATCGGCAGGCAATGATTGGATAATGTATCGTTGAAAAGCGGTAATTCAAGAAATGCGAGTAAATATGATTTCCAGAAAGAGCAATAAGATGAAAAAAATAGTATTCGCGGCAATATCTGCAATAGTGTTGGTAATAGTGGCGGTAATAATTATAAGCAGGCCCAACGAAGGCACAATAGAGCAATGCACCAATAGAGAGGAATTGGAAGCCAAGATCGCCAAGGCAAGAAAAACGATTCAAAATCGCAATATAGGACATGTCATTGTCGGTCGAGTTGTTCTTGATGGCGAGGGAGATGTGCGTTACGTTCATGCGCAAATGGAGATTCTCTCCGAAGGCTATTTCGCCGGGCCGGTAAAAGACCTGGAGAGGCCTGTGGGCTTTCGTAAGCATCAATATGCCCCGTATGACCTGCAATTAAAAGATATGTCCAAAAACGATAAGACAGATTTAGTCGATGTTGGCACTATTCATATGAAACCCTTAAGCGCAGATGAATTAGTGGATTTTAAGACACAAGTTAAACTTGAGGAAGGCGGAGACGTCTCACAGGCAAAAATTGAATTGAGCGTTAGAAACGGCCCAGTAAATACGCCGTCGAATGGCACCGAACCTCGCCGCTATTGGCCTGACCCTATTAAGATACCAGTACAAGAAGATGGCCTGGCCCAGGCAGATGGATTCTCGCCGATCGAATACTGGTGCAGTGTTACTGCACCGGGCTACCTGAAGAAAAGTTTCGCAATCGAATTCAAATCGGGAGAAACACTTGATCTCGAAATAATATCGCTGGAGAAACCAAAACAAATTGAATTGGACTATATTGTATCGAAAGAGCCGCCATTTAGCCAGGATAACTTGAAAAGCGTTAGAATACCCGCAGGGACAAGATGGAAAGCGGTTGATGATATTTACGGGTGGGACCTTGAATTCAAACAGGAAAAAGGAGCCGTATTAATGGCGTATTCCTATGCACCGTGTTATCTATGGGACCTGGGTGACGAAGATATTGACCAATATATAAATACTGATACAAGCACCCTCAACCAAAAGTTACGACGCTCTCCTCAGGCCATTAATGAACACGTTTATTTGCTTCATCAAGCTCACTGGAAACGATGGGTTTTATTCAAGATTTCGATCGAATAACTTTGTTCAGCAAAAATGTAGAGATTTGCTTTGTTTCACTTTGTTTGGAATGACGGGATTATATTTGGTGAGTCTCGAAAGGATGGGATAAAGTCCGGTCATCGTCCCTAAAGAATCGGTGTGCGCATATACCCTCAACGTAAAGTTGAGGGCTAAACGAAATTGTGGGCTAACCAAAGTTTAGCCCCCAGGTTTACCCTGGGGGTATTTTTTTATGATGATTTGAGCAAGGGAAGTTGAAGTTTGCGAACTCTTTGTGGTATTTTTTAGCAGCTCTGTCATATTCCAAAGCTGCAGTGATTTTAGAGTTGAAATAACCCAGATGGATACGTTTATTATTGTGCCAGATGACAGCGCGATATTTTCCTCTTTTTTTGGCATAACAGACTCCTTTATAACCGGAACGATTTCGGCATCTGACTGAGTTTCTGGCGTTTTGGGCAAGAGTTGCTAAGCGCAAATTCGCTTTTCTATTGTCCAGTCCATTGTGATTGATGTGGTCAACGATTAAGCCGGCTGGAGCGTTCATAATAACACGATGCATCTTAATTTTTATTTTTTTCTTTTCGAACTTTAACCGGGAATTTCTGACGGCGTAAAAGGTATGGTTATTTTTGGCGGCATACCACTTATAGCGGGCCAGGCGGTCAAAATCTTCCGGGTCAACGATGGCGAACTTTCCCTGTGTCAGTGGGATTTTTCTAAAGGCGTAGCCGTAGCGAATCCGCCGATATAAAAGCAATATCAGAGCCAGCGAGCGTTCGAGAGGCCCGGGAATATTGATAACTATTTTAATGACCGCCCCCATTAGCGGAAATATCAAATATTAAATATGAAAAAGCAAAATGACATATCAAAGATAAAAAATGTAGTTTTGCAGAGTTGTTACGCTGGTTTTTGATTTTTACATTGTAGTTTTTAGATTTACATTTTGATTTTTTATTTTCGTGTTTCGCTATTGGCCGAAACACGGCCCCCCATAATTGGATGTACTTGCGCATTTGATGCGAAAAAAAGCCCCGTTCGCCGCGGAGGCCTGTTGCTAAGTCTTTATGCGAGAAGGAATAAAAAAATTTTCAGAAAATTTTATTTTTGCGAGCAGGTATGTGCGCAAATGATGCGAAATTTTGCCCTAAATAGGGCGGATTGAAGAGGTAGAGTGACAGCATAAGCAGCCGTTCTTTGTATATCAGGTCAGGTGACTTCTCATTTCTAATTCGCTGTGAGACATTTCCAAAGTGCACGATAACTCAAATGTCCACGCATTCAGGGATTGATTTTTCTACTTAGTTATGTTAAGATGAGTATAATGATGTATGTGGTATTGAAAACAATGAGAAGACTGCAGTTTTCCTCGGTTCTTATTTTATTGGTGTTGAGTTGTTCAGCTTTGGCTCAAATCGCCGCGTTTGGTGTTCCCTATGGGGTTGGTATATCTGATTTTGCCTTGCTGGCTATTAAAAGTGACCAGGTAGGCATTCCACTTGTCATCAACGAATTTATGGCTTCCAATAGTAGTGACAGTGGTATAATCGACCCACAGGGTGATTACGATGACTGGATTGAAATCCATAACTTCGGCGAGACTGCCGTTGATATAGGCGGGATGTATCTTACGGACGACTTAAACGAACCGACCAAGTGGCAGATTCCTGATGATTCGCCCTCTTTAACTATTATTGGAGCTCATAGTTACAAGCTTATCTGGGCCGATGGCGATAACGAAGACGGTCCGTTGCACGCCGGATTTAGTATATCTAAAGATGGCGAGTATATTGGGCTGTTTACTTCCGATGGCAGTACGATGATCGATGGAATTGGGTTTGGTGAACAAGTTTCCAACATTTCCTATGGTCGTTTTCCCGATGCCGGTGACGACCTGCGTTATTTTGCGACACCGACTCCGGCGGCGGAAAATGACTGGGCGTACTTGGGTATCGTTGAGGAGCCCGAATTCAGTCATGAGCGAGGTTTCTATGAATCGAGTTTCAACGTTACCATCGCCACACCAACGGCCGGGACAAGGATATATTATACGACGGACGGTAGTGAACCTATCGGGAACGGGAGGGCATCTGGGACCGGCTCGGAGTATAAAAGTCCTATCAATATCAGCTCAACCACATGTCTTCGTGCGGCGGCGATAAAGACCGGCTGGTTGTCTTCACGAACAGTAACACATACGTACATATTCAATGCCGGTGACGCTGTCAAATCTATGCCGGTAGTTTCTCTTGTCGGTGACGAGCATAAAACCTTCTTTGAACCTGATGGAATCATGGCCATCGTCGGCGGTTATTATGACGGGCAGGGAGTATGGCACTCGAGCGGTCAGGGAAGCTATAATAATGTGATACGGCGAGGAATAGAATACGAACGTCCCGTTTCCTTCGAAATCTTCGATCCACAAACCGGCACCAACCTCCAGATTGACTGCGGTATCCGTGTCCACGGCAGCGACTACACGCGTCCGCGTTACACCCGCGGCGATGATTGGTTGACCTGCTGGTACGGCTGGCCAAGTATGAACAGTAACAAGTTCAGCTTCAATCTCTTCTTCCGAAGTAGCTACGGCGATAACCGCTTCCAATATCCATTCTTCCCGTTTATTGATGTCTATCGTTTCAAGAGCATCGTGCTGCGAGGGGGACATAACGACGCCTGCGCTCCTTTTGTCAAGGACGAATGGGCCAGACGTCTTTTCAGAGAGATGGGAAGGGTCCAGCTAACCGGTACGTTTGCCAACCTCTATCTCAATGGCGACTACAAGGGCTTCTACAATCCATCCGGCCGTCTCGATGAAGAATTCCTCCAGGAATGGTACAACACTGACAACGAGTTCGACGTGATTACCCAGTCCGGAGTGCGAAATGGTACAGGGAATGCCTGGAACGACATGCTAAATTACGCAGACAGTCACGACCTTTCCAATTCCGCCGAGTATGAATATGTCGCCGGCAAGTTCGATATCCCGACGTTCGTGGATTTCCTTATTCTTGAAATTCACATCGGCAACTTTGACTGGCCCGGCAACAACTGGGATGTCCACCGCGAAAGGTCGGATGATGGTATATTTAGGTTCAGTGTTTGGGATGCAGAAGGGCTCGCCGAAGAGTGGCATTTCAGAGAAGGTTGCCAAAACTGTGCCGACACGGCATTCGAGGATTTTCCCACGTGGTCGTCGACGCCGGGGCTGAACCATATGTCGGATCCTGTCTCCCGGCTGTACCGTGCCCTCAAAGCCAACGCCGGCTTCAGGCAGCTTTTTGCCGACCGTATCCACAAACATTTCCGCAATGGCGGCATCCTGACCGAATCGCATCTGCTGGAGACATGGTGGGAGGTCTTCGCGGAGGTGTCGGCCGTCCTGCCGGAGACGTCAGAATATCCCGTGAGGTTTGTTCCGGACACATTCATACCGAACCGCGAGGCACCGGTATTGGCGGCCTTTGCACAGAACGGCTTGTTCAATCTTGATCTAAGCGCCCCCATCTTCAATATCAACGGCTCCTATCAGCACGGCGGTTATATTTCAGTTGGTGACATCCTGACTATAACTAATCCCAATAGTTCAGGCACACTTTATTACACCCTGGACGGCTCAGAGCCCGGCGTCCCCGGGATACCTGCGCAGCAGGTTGTCGATATGACCTTTGTGGCTGAGAACGCTCCCAAGCGAGCACTGGTTCCGACCGGAGTGGTTGACAACGCGTGGAAGGGTGCAGGGGACTTTGACGACTCAGGCTGGATGTCTGTCACAGGTTCACCAGGCGGCGTTGGATATGAAAGAGGTTCCGGTTACCAGAACTATATCACGCTCGACGTCGAAACACAGATGTATAATAGACAGCCCGGCTGCTATATCCGGATTCCATTTCAGGTAAACGAGGACGTCCAGAGCTACGATTTTGTAACACTTAGAGTAAGGTATGACGACGGTTTTGTCGCCTACATAAACGGCGTTGAAGTCCACAGGGTTTTGGTCAACGGCGTGCCGAGGTGGAATTCATTTGCCTCAGGAAATCATGAGGCGGGGGGGCTGCAGTCTTTCGATATATCCACGCATACCAGCGCCCTGCGCCAGGGTGACAACATCCTGGCGATACACGGCCTGAACACGTCACTCGGCAGTTCCGATTTTATTATCTCAGCAGAATTGGTCGCCGGCCGGCATTTAAGCGAAAATGACCCGA
>CAZMWN010000218.1:0-6272 GCA_964569935.1 uncultured Pirellulales bacterium | reverse complement strand
AGCTTTTCTTCGAGCAGGCCAAAAAGCGTAAGGTAGGAATTCTGGCTCGCGTGCCGCTGGCCTCCGGGATGCTCACGGGCAAATTCAAACCGGATACTAAATTTACCTCTGACGACCATCGACAATTCAATCGCCAGGGCGAGGCGTTCGACAGGGGCGAAACTTTTTCCGGCGTAGATTATGATGTTGGATTGAAGGTCGTCGAAAAACTCAGAGAAATCTGCCCGGCCGGGATGAGTCTGGTACAGTTTGCCCTGCGATGGATTTTAATGTTCGATGCTGTGACATGTACCATCCCCGGTGCCAAACGGCCGTCACAGGCCGAGGAGAACTTCTCCGCCTCTGACCTGCCGAAACTCTCTGAAAAGACGATGGCCCAGGTTCGTGACATCTACGACCGCCATATTCGCGAATTGGTCCATCATTATTGGTAAGCTATTCATACAATTAACGATGTATTGCTCGATATAAAATATGAGTGACTTTATAATTCGACAATATAGTACAGATGATCAGGAAGATGTAATTGAACTATGGTCGAAGTGCGGCCTGGTTGCTCCACAGAATAATCCAAGACGTGATATCGCCAGAAAGCTGCAAGTGAATCCGGAATTCTTTCTGATTGGTCAGCTCGATGGCGAAATCATCGCGACATGTATGGCCGGGTATGAAGGTCATCGAGGCTGGATCAACTATCTGGCTGTATTGCCACAGTATCAGCGGCAGGGTTTTGCAACACAGATGATGCAGGAGGCAGAAAAAATCTTAAGAGGTGCCGGTTGTCCGAAAATCAATATTCAAATCCGGTCATCCAATACCGGAGTCATTGAATTCTATAAGACGATAGGTTTTACCAGAGATGAAGTTATCAGTATGGGTAAGCGGTTGGTACAGGATAATCCCTCTGAGCCTTGACAAGCTATTGGTTCGGACCGCTGATTAGCATATGGCTGTTGGACTTTAATACTCAATGAAAGGAATATGTAATGTGGAAACAACATCAGGTTTCAGTTGTTTTGCTGAGCTTTGTATTTGGTCTGGGAGTCACAGCGTATGGGCAATCTGGTAATGAAAGAATACGGCTTTCTGACGATGTTGAGGTAAGACTACTTGCCGAAGGTGTTTGGCAGCATACAACTTATTTCGATATCGAGGAGTATAAACACGTCCCGGCTAACGGGCTGATTGTTATTGATGGTAAAAATGCAATAATGATTGATTTGCCCTGGACAGATGAGCAGACCGGTATTCTTTTTGACTGGGTAGAGGAAAAACAGAATGCAACAATTAAAAAAGTTGTCCCCACGCACTGGCACATAGACTCCTCCGGAGGTCTGGCCGAAGCGCATCGCAGAAATGCGGAATCGTTTGCATTTGTCAAAACAGTTGAATTACTCAAAGCCAACGATAAGCCCACTGCTGTTAACTGGTTTACAGATCAATTGTCTCTTAGCTGCGGCGGGATTTGTGTGGAGTTGGCTTATTTCGGCCCCGGCCATACAGTTGATAATATTGTAGCCTGGATTCCGACGAAGAATATTCTGTTCGGAGGCGACCTTGTTAGAACTCGAAATGCAAGGAATCTTGGTAATGTCACCGAAGCCGATGTAGAAAGCTGGCCCGAGACCCTTAAAAGGGTAAAACAGGCTTACCCGAAAGCAAAAGTGGTCATACCTTGCCATGGCCCTTATGGTGGGATGGATTTAATTGACCACACAATCATACTTTGTGATAATCAGAAATGATACGCTATTGAACATTCAAATATTCAAAGTTAAAAGTAAATATATGTAAACGGAGGACAGATATGGGAGTTCTTTGGGAAGTCGTACAGACAGGCTTGATGTATGGCCAAAAGCGAAAATCCGATTCGGTTGAGGACAGGGTCCAGGCACTTGAAGACCAGCTTCAATTAATGCAGAATACCTTACGTAATCTGGTCAAAAAGGATTGAGGAGATTCACGGTCTGGATGTCGACGGCGACGGAAGAATCGGTTAGAAATTTTCCTGATAGGTCTTCTAACTATCGCGGAGATATCTAAATCTGTGTTCATCTTGTGATGGTACTCAATCAAAAAAGCTGTTATTAAAATCTTGAAGGATTGTTATGTATTCCAAATTGGCTATGTTGATTATTTTTTGTTGTTGTCTGTTTTCGTCATGCACGTCGGTAAGCAAAGATTCCTGTTTATTATATGATGATTATCGTGGGCTAAAGAGAGGCTCTCTAAGCACCGATCTTGGCGCTCACACGGAATATCACTATCTGCCGGAAGCGGCACCGAAGGGGAACTGGGCAGTATCGAATGACCGGGGATGGTGGAGTGTGCATGAAGTGAATAACGAACGATATATCTATCAAAACAGGACGGATGAAATCAATTATTCCCATCCGATGATTATTGCCGGAAATGAATATTGGGAGGATTACAACTTTGTTGTTCGTTTTATGCCGGAATCAAGAAAGTATCAGAGCGGCGTTGTCTTTCGTTATCAGAACGACCGGTGCTATTATTTCTTCGGCGTAGTGGGTGACAAGGCCGTTTTGAAAATGGTCAAACATGCCGTCGGATTTCACAAACCATACGAGAAAATCTTATCCGAAGCCGAATACAAATGGCAACCGGGTGATACTTTGATGGCGGAGGTTTCAGTGCGGGCGAATCAAATCAGTGCCCGACTCAATGGTCGCCTTCTCCTGCAGGCGACGGATTCTACTTATAAGGAAGGGAAAATCGGGTTAACGGCGAATGTGCCGACTAAATTTTTTGCCGTTAAAGTGACAACTACAAAGCAGAATAAAACACGATATAAAACTGCCAGGGATGAATTTAACAAATTAGAGAAACGGCTTCAGGCGAATAATCCCAGGCCGGTCATCTGGAAGAAAATCAGGACGGAAGGATTTGGAGTCGGCAGGAATCTGCGTTTCGGTGACCTTGATAACGATGGTGTCATTGATGTGCTCATCGGCCAAGTGATTCATCACGGCCCAAAAGACCGGAACAGTGAATTAAGCTGTTTGACCGCCATGACCTTTGAGGGTAAGCAATTATGGCAGATCGGACAGCCTGACCCCTGGAAGAATCATCTGACTAATGACGTGGCTTTTCAGATTCATGATATTGACAAAGACGGCAGGAACGAAGTTGTTTATTGCATGAACTTTGAAATTATCGTCGCCGATGGCGAAACCGGAACAACGAAATATAAGGTACAGACACCTCTGACTCCCGGCGGCAAGCCTTATAAGGAAGTTTATAATATTTTCCCCCGGATACTTGGCGATTGTATCTATTTTTGCGACCTTTCCGGCAAGGGATATGACAGCGATATCATTATAAAGGACCGTTACCGCTACCTTTGGGCATTTAGTGACGAGTTGGAATTGTTGTGGCATGCCGAATGTAATACGGGTCATTTTCCGTATGCTTATGATGTAGATGGTGACGACAAAGATGAGCTTATGATGGGATATACTCTCTTTGATGATAACGGGGAAAAATTATGGACTCTGGATGATACCGTAACCGACCACGCAGATGGTGTTGCTATTCTGAAATTCCGTAAGGATTCTGATTTGAGACTGTTATGTGCTGCAAGTGACGAGGGAATATTCTTCACGGATATGAAAGGGAACATCTTAAAGCATCTCTATCTCGGTCATGTTCAGAATCCCGCTGTGGCCAATTTCAGAGATGACCTGCCGGGTCTGGAGACTGTCACTATCAATTTCTGGCGTAATCAGGGTATTATTCATTATTTTGATGCGGATGGTAACCTCTATTATAGTTTCGAGCCGAATCAGTATGGAAGTATGTGCCTGCCAATTAACTGGACAGGCCGCTCGGAGGAATTTTTTGTACATAATCCGAACGTGGACGAAGGCGGAATGTATGACGGCTGGGGGCGAAAAGTCGTGGAATTTCCCGACGACGGCCATCCGGATATGTGCAACGCCGTTCTGGATATCACCGGTGACTGCCGGGACGAAGTAGTAGTCTGGGACCCGAAGCAGATTTGGGTATATACGCAGGATGATAATCCAAAGCAAGGGAAACTCTACAAACCTGATAGAAATCCGTTATACAATTATTCGAATTATCAGGCCACTGTGTCACTTCCCGGCTGGTCTGAATAAAATATTTTTGTTTTGACAATGTTTATTTCAATACAATGAATTTTGGTGTTAAGCATTTAATTCCAAAGTTGTACTACACGATTACACCCTTGTTCATTCTGCTTGATTATGTCTGGGGTATTAATGTTCGTGCGGTGGTTCTGGACTCGGAGCCGATGTATAAGGGTCTCTATTATGGTTTCTGTGTTTTATGTGGCGTCGTTATTTATATTGTCCCGCGACTTTCTCCGGTTGTCGCTCTTGTTGAGAGTACCATCATTTTTATGATGACGGTATTAAGTGTTTTCATACCTTATGTCCAGTCGATTGTTCAGATGGACAATATTCTGGATGCGGATTTGCAATATGCAAGTATCGTAAGTGTTCCATACATTGTGAATCTTGTCCTTGCCGGTGGAATGGCGGCATTTACTTTTAATAAAAGTCTCCGGGTGCTTGGAATATCCGGAAATTAACTGACCATAGATTCTGGGGTGATTTGAAATATAAGATCAAGCAGTTTATATAAAAAGGTTGATTAATTTGTTCGATTAATGAATAATAATTTAGATATTATGCAGATTAAAAGTCAAAAAAGATATCGAATGTTCCTGATATTGCTGGTCTATATCTTTATGGCATTGATCGGGATCAGATATGGTATTCATCCCGAGATTAGATCGTTCGATTTTATAAATGCTATTGTTTTAGCCCTTGTATTTACGCAACTGTGCATTGTTGACAGCAAAATCGTTGGAAAACCATTGTCGATATTTTCTTATTGGGTCGTATTTATGTTCTATGGTATTGCCGTGCCGATATGCATTATTCGGGCACATGGTTCAAGAGGCCTGTTAATTATCGTTGCTCACTTGTTCGGCTTGCTATTAGTTTTGGTTATGTCTTCGTTTATTACATTGTTGTTGTTTGAAAAGTTTTTTTTCGAAAGTGTCTAATCATACACTGAAACGGACGTACTAAAGCACGTATCAGAGCCTAATTTTTAACGTTGTTTGGTTAGTTAAATTAGCTGTCCTTAAGCATTCTCGCCCATCCAAAGGGTAGGATATACTACAAAATTTGAAATGAGTGTCTTAGGAACAGAAAACAGCTGAACTGCAACTCAAATCGAAGACATTTTTAGAATATTAATTTGGAGACAAAACCAATGAAAAGCGGTAGAGGTCAATTCTTATCGATGGTAGTTTTAATTCTTGCTGTTTCTGCCTCGTTATCACATTTGTGTGCGGCCGGGGATAATATAGAACTTGCAGAGATGTATGTCCCTAAGCTGGAAAAAATGTTGAATGATAATATTGTATCTTTTTGGCTCTCGAAGACGCTGGATCATGAAAACGGTGGTTATGTTATCAACTTCGGTCCTAAAAGCGAGGAGAAGCCGGGCGGGACTAAAATGATTGTCACCCAGGCCCGTACGCTGTGGTTTTTTTCGCGTTTGGCAAGGGCCGATTATGGCGAGCGGGAACATTTGAAAGCCGCTGAAGTGGGGTATAAATTTTTAACCGAGAAAATGTGGGATAAGGAGAGTGGCGGATTCTATTGGGAAGTTGATATGACAGGCGAAAAAAAACTCCAGCCCCGCAAACATTTATATGGGCAGGCCTTTGCACTCTATGGCATATCCGAATATTATCTGGCCACTAAAAATCAGCAGGTTCTGGACTTTGCCACGCAGCTTTTTAACCTTATCGAGACAAAGGCACATGATAATATATATGGTGGCTATCTCGAATCCTTTGATACAAACTGGAGTCCGTTGCCGTCAAATGTTTCGTCCTCTATGGGTTCGCAAGGTGATGAAAAGCTGATGAATACCCATCTGCACCTTCTCGAGGCTTTTACGACCTACTATCGTGCAAGCAAATCACCGCTTGCATATAAGCGTTTGATGGAGTTGATTCTTATCCAGAGCAATACCGTTGTGAGAAAGCCGTTGGGAGCCTGTACAGACAGGTATGACCGTAACTGGACGCCGAAACTGGGGGCTGGTTATTCAAATGTATCTTACGGTCACGATATTGAAAATGTGTGGCTATTGATGGATGCGTGTAATGCCGTGGGGCTGTCCAACCGGCTGCTGCTGGATTTATATAAAACGCTATATGAATATTCACTGAAGTACGGATATGA
>CAZMWN010000217.1:0-6337 GCA_964569935.1 uncultured Pirellulales bacterium | reverse complement strand
GTGAGAGTCGCGGTCGATTATTCTTTCGTGTCTTATTTTCTTGACTATCATTGCCAAATATCCAAATAGGAATTTTTTTAATTAAAATCTACCCGAAGCTGCCCAAAAGGCAAGAAAAAAACTCGTTGACCGGCCGGAACAGCTATATCAAATATTTTTTTAATATGAAAAGAAACCGCTACTCCTGAGGCAGGCGCATCTGCTCATAGAACTCGGCGTATTTGTCCTTATCATCCGTCTGTCGATGTGCTATCGCTGAGCGAGGATGTTCATTCAATATGCCGGTGATGAAATAAGGAATGATATAGCCCCACTCGATCTCCTGGCGCATTGGTATCATATAATCCTGAATAACCTTCAGAACAGGGGTCAGATTGAACTTCGGATTCTTCAGGAAACCGACTAACAATTCGAGGCAGCAATTGCCGGGGCCTCGTCCAATACCGTATAACGAGCCATCGACATAATTGGCGTTGTGAATAATGCCCTCTATGGTATTGGCGTATGCGAGCTGTTGTTGGTTATGGCAGTGGATACCAATGGTTTTACCGGGTAAATGTTCCTGATAAAGCTTGACCATATATTCTATCTGTTCGCAGTACAATGCACCGAAGCTGTCGACGACATAGACCACATCGACTGGAGTTTTCGCAAGCTGATCGAGGGCTTCGATGAGGTCCGGCTCCAATTCTTTTGAGATGGCCATAATGTTACAGGTTGTTTCGTAACCAAGGTCGTGACATCTATTAATCAGCTCGATGGCACTATCAATATATTTGACATACGTAGCCGCCCGGAACATATCGACCGGACTTTCATCAGCCGGAGCAAACTCCTGCTCTTTCACACGATACGAATCCACCATCACACTGATTTTTAAATCAGACTCGATACCGTCGATGATTTCTCGTATCTTATGGTCGTCGCAATATTTCCATGCCCCGTAATCCTCGGGTGGATAAAGTTCCCTGCTGCTGCGATAACCGAATTCCATATAGTCTATGCCGCTTTTGGAAAGGGCTTTATAAACTTCACGGACGAATTCATCGGTGAAATAATGGTTGTTAATCAGTCCACCGTCTCTGATTGTGCAATCGAGCACTTTAATTTGTTCTCTGTACATATTCTGGCCTTTAATTAAATTTCTCTAAAGTTTATGTAATATCTTCTCCACCAGTTCCGGAGCAATCTCTACAGCGTATTGTCCGTTCTGAGAATGAACCTGGCCTATATTGCCTACTAATACGAATCTCGGCCACTTGTTAACCGCCTTTTTGTCGTGTTTGAGCAATTCAATCAAATCTTTATCGTTTATATTTTCAGGTAATTTAACCGGGACATTGAGTTTTTCAAGAATTTTTCGAATTCTCTCAAGACTCTTTGGTTCTGAAAGCTTAAGTTCAATCTCAATCAGACCCGCCGCAATGATACCAACAGCAACTGCTTCGCCGTGCAGTAGTTCGAAGCCGCTGGCCGCTTCGACTGCATGGCCGATGGTATGTCCGTAGTTGAGGATTCTGCGCTTATTTTTCTCCTGAGGATCTTCTTCAACAACACTGCCTTTTATTTTGCAATTCAGGTGAGCTATTTTTTCCAGCACATCGGGCTTGCGCTGCAGGACAGAATCGAGGTTGTTTTCGAGAAAATCAAAATACTCGCTGTCGGCAATAATCGCATGCTTTACAGATTCTACCAGCCCGGCCCTGTATTGCCTGTCGTCGAGAGTAGCCAAAGTGGCGATATCGATGTAAACAGCGGCAGGGTGCCAGAACGCCCCGAATGCGTTTTTACTAACGCTCGAATCGACGCCCGTTTTGCCTCCCACAGCCGAATCGGCCTGAGCAACTGTTGTGGTGGGTATCTGGAGTATGGGAACACCTCTTTTGAAAATGGCAGCGGCGAATCCCGCAATATCGCCGACCGTTCCGCCGCCCAGCGCCACAACAAGCGTATCTCTGCCCAGATATGCCTTTTCCATTGCTTCAATAATTGAAATGACCGTATCGATATTTTTCGAAGTCTCACCGGCGGGGCTTATTACGAAATTTGGGATATCTCTTTGGCCGACAAGTTTATCCAGATGACCCGCCGAGACAAGGTTCTCGTCAGTAACGACGAATTTGTTAAGCTTTCCGAATTTTGCTTCTATTTCCGGCCATAGCGATTCTAAGATATCCGTGCCGATTTTTATCCTGTAGCTTACCTCGGGTGAAACTGGAATTTTAATATCAAGCTCTAACATAATATAAACCAAATATGCTCTTCTAAAATGAAAACCCTGATATATAACCTATTTACGATAAAAATGCAAAGCTTTCCGGCCAATTTGTTAATTATATCCTACGTATTTTGCCTTTCGCTTTCAGTAATCTGTCTGCTGTTTTTGCTCTTGCTTTTGTCACTAATTACTGCTATATCTTAGGGCAATTATGACACATTTAACAGTTCCCATATCGGCAAAAAGTCCGGACCAGGCGCAGCAGCAAATCAAGGCGGCAAAAGCCGCCGGTGCCGAGATGCTCGAATTGCGAACCGATTATATCGAGAACCTCAGTGTCGATTTGATAAAGAAACTGGTTGGTGATTTACAGAATCACAACAGTAAAAAGCTGCCCATTATTGTTACCTGTCGCGACAAGAAACAAGGTGGAGTTATAGACTATCCGAACCGGTTGCGGGTCGATGTACTTGTCGCAGCTCTGAAAGTCGGCGCTGATGTTATCGACTTCGAATACGATAATTTCCTCTCAACTGAAAACCAGGAAAGAATAAGGCTGGCACTATCACATAGTTCGAAAGGGCGGCTAATTATATCGGCACACAATTTTGACACAAAATTCGCCGATATCACCAAACTGTTTCGCAGCATTACAACGGTCTGTCCGGGGACGATACCAAAACTGGTCTATACGGCAAATCATATCAATGATTGCTTCGAGGCGTTTGACTTGCTGCACCGCACCAGCGGCGAGCGAATCATTTTCTGCATGGGCGAAGCCGGCCTTATCAGCAGAATCCTTGCAAAAAAACTCGGCAGCTTTGTGACTTATGCAAGTATCGATGAAGAAAGCGCAACAGCACCGGGCCAGTTGAATATCAGGGAGCTAAGGGAATTATACCGCTACGATGATATAACGGCCGATACGGAACTTTTCGGCGTGATAGCCGACCCGGTAGGTCATTCGCTCAGTCCGGCGATTCACAATGCCTGCTTTGCTCGAATGAAAATGAATCGACTATATTTGCCGTTGCTGGTTCAGGGACAGAAGCAGGAGTTTGATTTATTTTTAAATAATGTTCTGCTACGAAAATGGCTGAACTTTCGCGGCCTGAGTGTTACAATCCCGCATAAACACAACGCACTTCATTACGCCGGAACAAACCAGGGTTTTATAGAGCCTTTAGCCGTGAAAATTGGAGCGGTAAACACGCTTATCGTTCGCTCCGACGGCAAGGTCAAGGCCTACAACACCGATTATTCCGCCGCTCTTGATGCAATTATTTCCGGGATGGGAATTACTAAGGCTAAATTAAACGAGCTGCCTGTCGCCGTAGTCGGAGCAGGCGGAGTTGCAAGGGCCATAGTGGTCGGGCTTAGTGACGCCGGCGCAAAAATCAAGATTTATAATCGCACTCTCGAAAGAGCCGAAAAGCTTGCAGCCGAATTCAACTGCGAGTTTGCACCTCTTGATGAATTAGAGAACATTGACGCCAAGCTGCTTGTCAACTGCACAAGCATAGGAATGCACCCAAATGTAGATGCAACACCCGTTCCGAAGGAATATTTGAAAAAATCTATGGCGGTCTTTGATACGGTTTATAATCCGGCCAAGACTTTACTGCTGAAAGATGCTAAAAAGAGAAGGGCAAAAACAATCGACGGCATCTCAATGTTCGTCAACCAGGCAATGGCACAGTTCAAACTTTTCACCGACCAGGACGCCGATCCCGACCTTATGCAAGAAACTATTTGTAATTGTCTTTGAAGATGATAATATAGTCTGTCAAGTGTGCTGAGGCCACATAATGTAACGAGATGATTACCTATCCATTTGAAAGGAGCTTATTATGAAACGTTCTTACAAGAAATTCCTCGTATGTGCCATATTATTTTCTATCACTTTTATTTATTCAGACACAAGTACTGCGCAAAATTCGTCGGCTGAAAAGCTGACGACGGTATTGCCGGATAATTTGCTGGGCTTTGTCGCTACCAGCGGGGCGGACGAATTGAAACCCGCCTTTGAAAAAACCATTTTGAATAAAATATGGACAGATCCCGGAGTGCAGACCTTTTATCAGAAAATACATAAAGAGCTGGTGACAAAATTCAAACAGGAAGCGAATGACCCTAATGCAAGTAAGGTCGTTGATACCGTATTGAACTTTGCCGAATTGATTAAAACCCGGCCGGTTGTTATTGGTGCTGCACAAAAAGAGGCAAAGGAAGGGCCGCCTGTTTATGGATTCGCCATTCTGGATACCGGTCCCCGCAAAGCGGAAATCGCCACAGCTTTGACTAAGCTGGAAAGTATGGCGGATGAAGGAGATATTGTCGAAGTCAAAATCGGCTCTGCTAAATTACATGGGCCAAAAGATGCAGATGATGTCCCCGGATACTGGGGCTGGATTGGAAATTACCTTGTTTTTGCGATCAACGACGGCGAAGGACTGGCTATAAAGTATTTACAGGACGCGCCTAAGGATAGGCCGAAACCAAATTATCTTCAAAAAGTAAAGAGCAATAATGATGCACTTGCAGTTTATATCGATATCCAGAAGACTATCAATCTTTTAGGAACCGTCACAAAAGCCGAAGGTGACGAAAAAGAGTTTTCCATTGTTGAAGCTGTATTTAAAGAAATTGGTTTCGATAAAGTCAAAACTGTAAGCTCAAGAATAGGATTCGACGGGCCGGATGTGGTTGTCAATGAGTTGATAGAAGTCCCTCAGCCGCGTACCGGCTTGTTTGCGTGTTATAATACCATAGACCTTGATATGTTCGATATGGTCGATGCCCGAGCCATGAGCGCATCAGCCTTTAATTGTGACATGGCAGGAATCTATGATACGGTCATAAAGGCTATTAAAGCTGCAGCCGGCGAGGATTTTGCCGAAGTAGAAGAGGCAATCACCGAAATCGAAGAGGAGCTCAAATTTAAGATTCGCGATGGTTTGCTGGAAAGTCTTAACGGCCAAATGCTCTTCTATGTAGTGCCCGGCGGTATTATGCCACAATCACCACAGGGCGGATTTATTCTGGTCGCCAAGTTAAAGAATGCAAAATTGTGGGAGGAAACGCTGGCCACCCTGGGAAAATTTGCAGCAGAACGGAGCGAGGGCATGGTACAGGTAAGCTCACAGGATCAAAATGGAAGAACTATACATACCTGGGCGGTAATGCCGCTTGCAATGGCCCAGATAATGCCCTGTTGGACAATCTCAGATGATAAAGTAGTCATCGCCTCTAATCCGACGATATGCAACCTGGCGGTTGATCAGATCAAATCGGGCAAAAAATCGATACGGACCACCGAAGGATTCAAAAAAGTAACGAAGAAACTGCCGGATAATCTGTTAGGGCTAAAATACAGTGACTCGAAGGTTCAATTCAATCAAATGATGACAGGCATTCAGCAATTTTGGCCGATGGCAACCATGGCCGCTACAAAAGCGGGATTGAAGTTGCCTTTTATGCTACCGTCGCTGACTCATATTGCAGAAAAGATGGGACCTTCCTGCCAGTATTCCTGGTATGATGACCAGGGACTCCGCTCGCATTATCGCGGAGTCGGCGTTGAGCAAAGTATTGGTGCCGCGGCAGGCGTTGGCATAGGTCTTGGAGTTATGATGCCTGCCCTGGCACGGACCAGAAATCAAGCCAAACGAGTTGTTTCTATGAACAATTTAAAACAGTTAGTATTAGCAACTATAATGTATGCGGACGACAATGATGGCAGCTTCCCGGAAAATTTCGAGCAGATTAAGAAATACACAAATAGTTCCAAAGTTTTCGAATCGCCGGTGAAACCCAAGAATTTTAATGATCCAAGCTATATATACGTACAAGGCCATTCGACCAAAACCGGAACATCACCTGCGAATGGTATTATTATTTACGAGAATCCAGAGTACTGTGACGACAAGGTCAATGTTGCGTTTCTCGATGGTCATGTCGAATCGATGCAGAGGGATAGATTTCTTAAAACACTTGAAGAAACTTATCAAAGACTCGGCAGGGAAATGCCCGAAATAAAATTCAAGGATTAATTAAAATATTATCTCAAACTGACCGTTCTTTAGAATCTGATTGTTGTAACTAATGGTTTTGTAATAA
>CAZMWN010000216.1:0-6356 GCA_964569935.1 uncultured Pirellulales bacterium | reverse complement strand
TGCCATGACAATACTTGCACCGGGCATGATAATTAATTTTTAATGTTTTTTCAGGGTCCTGCGGCACAAATCCAGGGCCGTAGCACCACGGGCAGAATCGCCATTCGGGCAGGACTCCTATGTGGCAACGCAGGCAGATATGGCTGAATTGACTTCGTGTGTCAAAGCGATTTTTTCTACTCCCACACCAGGGACAAACCTGCATCGTCTCGGCTATCGGCTCGTCACATTCGATGCATCTGAACAAAACCGGGAAAATCCTTTTATATTTTTTAATAAACGATTCCCGTCTAACTTTTCGCCAATCAGCCTTCTTTTTTGAAATTTTTTGGGCAATTCTTGTTTGCAGGCTTTTGGGCGTAGACTCTGTCATGGTGGCAAGCATTTTTCCTGCATGAGTAAAACGATTTTTGGGATCAACCGATAATGCTTTTTTCATGAACTTCATAAAAGCAGTACTTGTTTTTTCACGAAGGCGTTCATGGCCCTTGTAGGGCCAGTTAAAAGGCCAACGCGGTAATATACCGGTGATATATTCATATAGAATCAAACCGACAGCAAAACAATCGCTTCTGTAGGTTGGATAGCCATACGCCTGTTCCGGGGCGACATAGCCGGGCGTACCGAAGTCATCTACGGTTCTGACTCGGCCTTTGAGTTTCAGGGATATTCCAAAATCACCGATAGCGGCACGATTGTTGGCAAAGAGGAATATATTTGAAGGCGTGACGTCACAATGCACTATACGTTGATTGTGAGCATGGGCCAGGCCTTTAAGAACTTGCGATATTATCAAAGCGATTCTCGCGACCGACATTGGTTTTGAACAATCTGACAGAGTGCGGGTTGAAAGCTCTGTGGCTAAAACTGCATGTCCGTTGATAATGTCGGCGTTTTTAATGGATAGGATGTTTTGGTGTCGCAGGTTGGAAACCGCCCTGACCTCTCGAAGTAACGGTCCGTTATCGCGCTGACCATTGACTCCAACCAGGGGAATCTTTATGGCCACCCAGATCCCTTCGACACTGTCTCTTGCCTGCCAGACCTCACATGAACCTCCTGTATCGATGACTCTTCTGAGTCGATATTTGCCGAGATAAGTCCCGGGTTTTAATTCACACGTTATCTTCTCAGTCTCAGGTTGCTTTAACTGGCCGCTTAAATCACTCAATTTACAATCTCCTTTTTTCTCCCGAACACAAGAAATGTGAAAAAATATAGTATTTATTTGTAAAAAGTCAAAAACATTATTGACCATTTGGTCGAATATGACTATATGGTCAGCTTTATGAAGACGAAATCTGTGAAAACAGAGAAGAAAAGAACGCAGAAAAGGGCTAAAAAGACCAGGAAAAAGCTTAAAAAGGCTGCTCTGGACATTTTCAGCGAAAAAAGCGTGGACGCTGCAACTGTGGAGGAAATTACAGAAAAAGCGGATGTAGGCAAGGGCACTCTCTACCAGCATTTTACCGACAAAGAGCAAATGGTTGTTACGCTGGTGGAAGAGGCCGTCGAGCATTTGATAGAACGTATGCGGTCATATGAGCGTGCCCCGGAAACCCTTAATGACATGCTGGAGCATTTACTTGATGCTCACTATCGTTTTTTTGTAGATTCCAGGGAAGAATTTCTTTTGCTTTTTCAGGGGAAATTGTTACTGAAGCTCGAATCAGATAATCCCGATGAGCTCGGGGAATCATATTTGCGTTACCTGAAAGAGATTGAACAACTGGTAGCTGTGTATTTGTCACCAGGGATTGGTCCCAAGGCAATTAGACGGTTTGCGTGTGCTGTGGCGGGATTTGTATTCGGCTTTTTCTCGTTTGCCATAATTGGCATGAGTGTCGATGAAATAGAAACAAGTATCGAACCTTTAAGGCGGGTATTCGTAAAGAGTTTATCTGCATTCCTTGAGTGATGATTTTAGCTCATGGAAGTATATAGAAATAGTAGAGTCTAAATGAGATTTATTGTTTACTTCCGGAGTTTGTATGAAACGAGAGCGAAAAAATGGCAGTAAATTGACGCACAGCGAGATAAAGAAGTTCAAAACTTTGCTTTTAGAAAAACGGAATGAATTGCTGGGTAATGTTTCCTATATGGAAAAGGATGCATTGCATGAAGACAGAAGCGACTTATCCAGCATGCCTATCCATATGGCCGACCTGGGAACCGACAGCTATGAGCAGGAGTTTACTTTGGAGCTGATGGATAGCGAGAGAAAAATTATTACGGAGATAGACCAGGCACTGGGTCGGATTGAGGAGGGCACTTACGGGATATGTCAGGTTCATGGTGAGCCGATCCCGAAACCGCGACTGGAGGCAATCCCGTGGGCCAGATGTTGTGTATCCTGTGCAAGTCTTTTGGAAAAAAGATTACCTCTAAGAGAAGGTAATTTAAATAAATATACTTTTCCTAATGAAGCCGATGGCGATGATGATTCGGATATCGAAAATGTTAAGAAGGTAAGTTAGCTCATATGTAATCTATGCAAAAGGAATTGGCGGATATGTGTCCGCTGATAGATTGTTTCTCTTAGTTACAGGGAGGTCTTAAAATGGCAAAGAAGAAAGCAGCTAAAAAGAAAACAGCAAAAAAATCAAGTAAGAAGAAAAAATAGAAACCTAAGTGTTTCATTAGAAAAGCCATCAGTTTTCCCTGATGGCTTTTTTTTGCCTGATTAGATTCCAGATTAATGTAATTCAACGAAGGTTGGGTGTAATTGAATCATCTGTAAACATCACGGAACGCAAATCATCCCTGCTTGACAGGAATTTAATTATCGAGTAGGTTTGGATTAATGGCACGATAAATACCCCTGTTTTTTTTTGCCGAAAGAATGAAGTTTTAAGACATAAAGACTTATAATGTTTAACATTGATCCTGTAACATATTTAATTACTATGGCTGTCGTACTGCCTTCGTTGACGATTCATGAATATGCTCATGCCTGGATGGCCTATAGATTCGGCGACCAGACGGCAAAGAGCATGGGGCGGCTCACTCTCAATCCCATAGCGCATATCGACTTGTTTGGCACTATTATCCTGCCTCTTATTGTACCTTTTGGCTGGGCCAAACCTGTACCGGTAAATTTTTCAGTTCTTAACAGAAAACAAATCTTACTGGTAGCCTTAGCAGGTCCTCTTTCGAATATATTGTTGGCGATTGTTCTGGTTGCAGCTTTTCACATCCTGCCTGTAAAGACAATCTCTACAACTACTATTTTTTTATTACTTGGTATATTGCTGAATCTTGCCTTTGCAATATTCAATCTTATTCCAATACCACCGCTGGATGGCTCAAGGATAGTGTATGCCAGTCTGAAATCTCCAAAGGCAATCAATGCATATAGGTACTTTTCACGATTCGGATTGTTTATACTTATAGGATTTCTGGTGTTTGGAGGATTTCGATATATCGTAGAACCCATAGTGAAGCTGTCATTTGCTTTGCTTCGACTGCCTTGGCTGTTTTGATAGTTAAACACACAGTACAAGTAAATTGACGATAGAGACAATAGAAAAAGGAATAATAGCAATGTCAGAGCAAAAGAAATTCAAACCTCCGCATAGCCATTACAGATCTTTTCCTGCTTATCGGAATAATCTACCCGGCGGAACGATTATCAACATTATAGTTGCGTTGATTTTCTTTGGGCTTATCGCCTTTGGTGTTATGTGGGTATTCAAATCAGCAGGTGACATGAGCCAGCAGTATGTCCAGGGAATGAGTGACACTAAATTAAAAGCGATAGATGTCAAATGTCAAATGAACCTTCGGTCTATTTACCAGAGCCTGCAGGTATATGTTGTCAGCAACGGTAGTTTTCCGGAATCCACAGAGGAATTAGTAAATTGGTGCGGGAATTCCCGGTTGTTCCAATGCCCGGACCCGAATGGGCAGAAGTATATTTATATCCCCGGTCAGACGGGAAATATGCCGGAACAAAACATCCTGCTATATGAGCCGCAGGCCGTACATAATGGGCGCAGTAATGTGTTATTTCTAAGTGGTCAGATTGATGCGCTGACTCCGGAAGAACTTCAAGCGGCCGTAATGCAAACGCTGAAGAATTTCAAATAATCATACAAAGTCGGAGATTGTTTGTATCATCCAAAAAGTACCGCCATTAAAACACCGGCGGTGGCCACAAAAACAGCGGGGGCCACTACCTTTAGTATAATTTTCGTCAGAGATGTTTCGAAGTAGCTCGCCGAAAGGGCTAAGCACAAGTGCACAGGTGTAACAAGCAGCCCGACAATCAGGCCGGAGAAGGCAAGAGTTTCAAGTCCCATTTTTGCCTGTTCGCCGGTGCCGATAAACGGGATAAGAAATGGAAATGTAATCGCTACGGTTGGCATAGTCACGCCGGTCAGAAGTGAAACAAGCAGGGGCAGGAAAAAAATAACGATATATTTTGAAACGTTCATCTCGGATAGGAACAGGACCACATCGTCGATAGCATGTCCTGCTTCGAGGTTGAGCTTAAATAACAAGGCTCCGAGAATCAATAGGACAAAGTCAGGTTCGAGTCCAGATTTGAATATACCCGGCCAGCGATTCAGGGACACCTTGTGCAAAATCAGAAATACGAGTATTGCAAATAACAGTCCGACCGCGGGAGGAAGATTGAATCCTGCATGGAGTGTCGCTACTAATATTATTGGCCAGAAAGCATGTGCGAAGTTTCTTAAATTGTGTATTAATCGTTCATGAGACGGCTTTTCTTTGCTTCTTGGTGGTATGCCTATGAGCAGCAGAAAAATTATCCCGCCAATTGTGCCTGATATTGTAATAGCTATATTGTGTGAAATCAGGGTCAATGCTGATATCCCAAACATACCCTGTATCAACAGAACCGCGGGGAATAAAGGCCATACGGTTTCCCACTGGTGGCGAAAGACAAAGTTTATCGCTGCCTGGCGCGACCGTTCAACGCCGATGTGGTCCCCTAAGTCCCGTACCATTGGTGCCGATAGCATGATACCGCCCGGTGTCGGCAGCAGGCCCATCATCATGGGAATTGCCGCCAGGGCGAAACGCCGGCTCTTAAACAGGCCATGAAGTGCCTGTACCAATCGCTGCGATACACCCGTCTCCTTAAATGCAGTCGCGAGCACATTTACGAAAATTACCAAAGCGGTCAATGTGATAAAAAGATATCCGGTAGTCTGACTTAAAGGCTTGTTTTGCCATTCATAGGTATAAGCTTGCCAAAACTCACCCGGTGTTACCCGAAGAAGTATCGCCAAGGCGACGGCGGACAGCAGCATTGCTCGTCCGAGCTTGACCTTCAGGTGAAGCAGAACAACCAGCAGAGCCAGTGCCAGGGCCATTGAAATCAGTGCATACATATAATAATTTTTTCTCCTGAAAGCTTCATTGAGATTTATTTTCAAGTGATAACGAAAGTTTTATTGGATTGACAATCTACTGCCTGTAGCAGGACGTCGCAAGAAATTTCTCAAGTCAAAACCATACAAAGACCGGTCGAATTTTAAGCCTGGCTTATTTGTTTAATTGTTCTGCTTCTAAGTTTGCGACTACTACTGCTCCGCAGGTATCTCCCCATACATTCACTGCCGTTCGAAGCATGTCCAGTAATCTGTCCACGGCAAGAATCATTGCAATGCCTTCCAGCGGGAGATTGACCGCCTTGAGTACAATCACCATAGTGATAAGGCCCGCGCCAGGGATTGCGGCGGCGCCGATTGACGCAAGTGTTGCCGTGAGCATAATAACCAGTTGTTGCCAGAGACCCAGCTCAATCCCGTACACCTGAGCAATAAACATAGCGGCTACCGCTTCGTATAAAGCTGTGCCGTCCATATTTATCGTAGCGCCCAACGGCAGTACGAAGCTTGTTATTTTATTGGATACGCCGGTGTTTTCCTGCAGGCAATCCATTGTAATCGGCAGCGTCGCGGCACTGCTGGCCGTACTAAAAGCCGTTGCTAATGCGCTAAATACATCTTTGAAAAGTTTCACGGGTGAATATTTACCAAGAATCCTTAACAGCGTCGGCAGGATTACAGAGGCATGGATAATCAGGCCCAGAGTCACTGTGGCCATATATAGGAACAGCGGTCTTACGACGGACAGCCCCATCGTGCCGATTGTATAAGCCATCAAGGCGAAAATTCCAAGGGGTGCCAGTCGCATAATCCAGCCTGTTATTTTCATCATAACGGCATTGAAGGCTTCGAACAAAATTGCCAGCGGTTTGCCCTTTTCTCTAATGCTGCTGATGGCAACGCCGAGGAGAATAGAGAAAAATATAATCGACAGCACTTTATCTTTTGCCATAGCATCGAACAGATTTTCCGGAAGTATGTCTGTGATAATCGATA
>CAZMWN010000215.1:0-6389 GCA_964569935.1 uncultured Pirellulales bacterium | reverse complement strand
CACTTCCGCACGATATCGCAATCCTTATTCTTTAATGAATGCCAAAGGCATCTACGAAGGCCAGCGGATAAGCAAGCCAAATCAGCGTGTATTTATCCTGACCCGTTCGGCCTATGCCGGGCAGCAGCGGTATTCTGCCGTGACATGGAGCGGCGATATTGCCACGCGATGGTACGATCTCAAGGCACAGATTTCAGCTGGTTTGAATTTCTGCCTGTCCGGCATTCCTTACTGGACAATGGACATCGGTGGTTTTGCCGTCGAACCACGTTTCGAGCGCAATGTAAAACGTGAGGATTTGGAGGAATGGCGGGAGTTGAACGCTCGCTGGTTCCAGTTCGGCACATTCTGCCCCATCTTCCGCGTGCATGGACAGTTTCCATACCGTGAAATGTTTAATATTGCACCGGACGGCCACCCGGCTTATCAAACCATGCTGGCATACGATAAGTTGCGTTATCGTTTGATGCCTTATATTTATTCCCTGGCCGGGATGGTGACACACGATGATTATACGATTA
Organism: uncultured Pirellulales bacterium; assembly: GCA_964569935.1. Classification (GTDB taxonomy): domain Bacteria; phylum Planctomycetota; class Phycisphaerae; order Sedimentisphaerales; family Anaerobacaceae; genus JAFGPS01. The sequence continues at coordinate 5,868 of CAZMWN010000215.1, read as the reverse complement.
TGCGGGCACTGCTAATGGATTTCGGCAGTGATAATAATGTTTTTAATATTGGTGACCAGTTCATGTTCGGCCCGGCACTTCTAATCAATCCGGTCACCGAGTATAAAGCCAGGTCCCGCAAAGTGTATTTGCCCGCTGGTACGGGCTGGTACAGTTTTAAGAACGGCAAATATTTCCCGGGTGGCCAAAAAATCGAAGCCGAAGCTCCATATATTGACATTCCGATTTTCGTCGAAGAAGGCTCAATAATTCCGTTCGGCCCTGCCATTCAATACACCATGGAAAAACCTGCCGATCCGATTCGTCTGATTGTTTATACCGGCAAAGATGCTACCTTTACATTATATGAAGATGAAAATATCAATTATAACTATGAGAAAGGCGCTTTTAGCAGGATAGCATTTAAATACAACGAAGCGACTAAAACGCTGACTATAGGTGCTCGGAAGGGTGATTTTCCCGGGATGTTGCAGCAGAGAACTTTTGAGATAGTCTGGGTCCAGAAAGATATACCTGTTGCTTTTAATCTTGAGGCAAGTCCGGACCAGGTGGTTAACTACAACGGGAGTGAGTTAATAGTAACGCAAAAGTAATGGAGATTAAGGTCTTATGAAGTATGGGCATTTTGATGACAGCAGCAAAGAGTATGTCATAGAAAATCCAAAAACTCCATATCCATGGATTAATTACTTAGGTTCGGAGGAATTTTTCTCGATTATATCAAACACTGCCGGAGGATACAGCTTTTACCGGGACGCAAAGCTCAGGAGAATCACAAGGTATAGATACAACAATGTTCCAATCGATGAAGGCGGAAAATATTTTTATATCAATGATGGTACGGATGTCTGGTCGCCTGGTTGGAAGCCTGTCAAGACGACCCTTGATCATTATCGGTGCAGGCACGGGCTGGGCTATTCGATAATAACGGGCGAAAAAAACAACCTGAAAGTCGAGGTGTTATATTTTGTGCCCCTTGGTGACAATTGTGAAATCCAGAAAGTCATACTTATCAATAACGGCAAGGCTGCAAAAAAGATAAAGTTTTTTTCCTTTGTCGAATTTTGCCTTTGGAACGCTCTGGATGACATGACCAATTTTCAGAGGAACTTCTCGACCGGTGAGGTGGAAGTCAAAGGCTCGGTCATTTATCACAAGACCGAATATAAAGAAAGGCGGAATCATTACGCCTTTTATTCCGTCAATCAGCCTATTCAGGGATTCGATACGGACAGGGAATCGTTCATAGGCTTGTATAATGGCTTCGGAAACCCTGATGCTGTGACCGAAGGTAAAAGTCGTAATTCGGTTGCTCATGGGTGGTCGCCGGTTGGTTCGCACATGCTGGAAATCGAGATTGCTCCCGGTCAGGAGAAGGAATTGGTCTTCATTCTTGGATATATTGAGAATGCCGAGGACAATAAGTGGGAAAGTCCGGGGATTATTAACAAGCAAAAAGCTGAAACTTTAATCGCAAAGTATAAGGACTCTGATTCTGTAAATAAGGCATTTGATACGTTAAAAAAGTATTGGTCGGAACTTCTTTCGGTGTATCAACTGGACAGTGACGATGAGAAGCTTGATAGAATGGTCAACATCTGGAACCAGTATCAATGCATGATTACTTTCAATATGTCACGCAGCGCATCATACTTTGAATCAGGCATCGGCAGGGGGATGGGATTCAGGGATTCCAACCAGGACCTTATCGGATTTGTTCATCAAATTCCGGAAAAGGCAAAAGAAAGAATTTTGGATATTGCCGCAACGCAGTTTGAAGATGGCGGCGCCTATCATCAGTATCAGCCTTTGACTAAAAGAGGTAATAATGAAGTCGGAGGCAATTTTAATGACGATCCTCTTTGGCTGATACTCTCGACGGCCAGTTACATCAAGGAAACAGGTGATTGGTCGATTCTTGAGAAAAAAGTCCCATTCGATAATGATAATACTAAAGCAAAAAGTTTATTCGAGCATTTAAGATGCTCATTCTATCACGTTGTCAATAATCTTGGCCCTCATAATCTGCCGCTGATCGGCAGGGCGGACTGGAACGATTGTTTGAATCTGAACTGCTTCTCGAATAATCCGGATGAGTCCTTCCAGACTACGGAAAATAAACAAGGTGGTGTCGCCGAGTCTGTTATGATTGCGGGAATGTTTGTGCTTTACGGTACCGAGTTTGTGGAATTATGCGTGAAGCTTGGTAAGAAAAAAGAAGCGGATGCGGCTCTTTCCCACGTGAAAAAAATGAAAGAAAGTATCGAGAAGCATGGATGGGACGGCGATTGGTTTCTCAGGGCATACGATTATTTTGGAAAGAAGGTCGGCAGCAGCGAAAACGATGAGGGTAGGATTTTTATCGAGTCCCAGGGCTTCTGCGTGATGGCGGGTATAGGGGTCGAGGACGGCAAAGCACAATTGACTCTGGATTCTGTAAAAAAATATCTCGATTGTAAATATGGCATTGTCCTGAATAATCCCGCATTTACGAAATATCATATCAACTTAGGCGAAATATCCACGTATCCTGCGGGGTATAAAGAAAATGCCGGTGTCTTCTGCCATAATAATCCCTGGATTATGATTGCCGAGACGATAGTTGGCAATGGTGACAGGGCGTTCGAGTATTATAAAAAAATTGCCCCGTCTTATCTTGAGGATATCAGTGACTTGCACAAGACAGAACCTTATGTTTATTCACAAATGATTGCCGGTAAGGATGCATTTAGGCCGGGCGAAGCAAAGAATTCGTGGCTGACCGGAACCGCCGCCTGGAATTTTTATGCCATTACCCAATACATTTTAGGTATCAGGCCGGAATATGATGGATTACTTATTGACCCTTGTATTCCGAAAGACTGGGGTGGTTTTACAGTCCAAAGAAAGTTCAGGAATGCAGTTTATAAAATAACTGTGAAAAATCCGGAGCATATTTCAAAAGGTATCGGGGAAATCCTGGTTGACGGCAAAAAACTCAACGACAATATTTTACCTGTCTTAGATGACGGCAAAACCCATAAAGTCACAGTTATTATGGGATAACCTGGCAGTTTCTTACATATCTATAATCTTAATGCCGTAAGGTTCCAGACTAACATCTATGGTTTTTTCGTTTGCATCGAAGACTTTTGTTTTTTCACCACTTTCACTGCTGTTTATTACGACCAGTTTTTTGCCCTTGGGGTAATAGGCGCAGTCTGTGTGGATGTTGCTGCATGTCCACGGCAGGAATCTGCTTTCACGGCCTGCGGCCCAAAAGAGGCAGCGGTGCAATAGTCGCGTATTCTCTGGCGTAAATTTGAAGCCGGATAAATAAATTGATTGTCCCTTGCCAAAGCGGTGGACGGCGATTCTCGGCGACTGACCTCGATCGGCGAACACTTGTATGTCTTTGTCGACGATGTAAACGTTATCAATATTATCTCCGAAATTGAGGTCGCCTTCGGCGTCTTCAAGAATGAAGTGCTTCTGGTCGGCCACGGTGTATTTTCGTTTGGATTTGCCACAGGTTTGTCCCGTCTCGCAATCTACTCCAAAGATATGCGCAAGCTGGAAGTACTGGCTACTGTACCGGCAGGCCGAAGGTTCACCCACGCCGATGAATCCTCCGCCATTGGCAACCCAGGCGGTAATCGCTTCGATAATCTTCTCGTTTTTCCAGTGTTGGCTGCCGGTCCAGGCGCTGCCTGCCCGACCTGCGTTGATAATGACCTGGATGTCTTTTGGAATGCCGTTCCGGAGGATATCGTCAAAACTTAGGAACGTGACATCTATCGGCAGACCTGCCAGGGACTCGGTCAGTTCGTACAATTCCATCCCGGCGATGAAGTGGCCGACATACACCCACGAACGCAACCTGCCCCATGCCGTCAACACGGCCACCTTGACGGGGGCGGTGTAAGGTTTGTCGTCTTGATGAAATCCTCGCAGAGTTCTGAATTCTTCGGTAATTTGTTCCACCGTCTCGACAAAATCGGGAAAGTCCTCAACCAGGTGCAGATAGCCTCCCAGGCCGATTCGGTCCACCGGCGCGCGAAGCAGTCCCCGGCGGATGTTGGCCCAGAAATTTTTGGCATCCCGGGCCGGATCGCCGCCTTCCATGAAGGTGGGCTCACCTTTCAGTCCGGTCGGGAAAAGATATGGGTGAAGACGGAGCTCTTTGGTCTTGACACCCTGTACACCGGCACATAACCGGGCTTCGAAGGCGTTGAACACACACTTAATCAGGCCGTCAAAGTCGAAGTCTTTGAATCGGTCGCTATAGGGCTCGGTGCCGACCCAGTGGTCATCGTAGAACATATAAGCCTGCTTGCCGGCAGTGTGAACCAGGTCGATACACTTTCTCCCGAAGCCCACCACGAATTCATTCATGAAGTCCATCCAGTCCAGCAGGCGCCGGGACGGCACATTGTGACTGGAGCAGTAAGCGCCGTTATTTACGAAATCTTCGCTGGTTAGTTCGTAACCCTTGGCCTCGGCGAATAGGCGCATGGCATAGGGACTGACCGTCATCTCATAAGAACCCCAGTCTGCATAAGTAAAACGCAGCTCGGCCGAATCGCCCCAGAACCATGCGAAGTTATAAAACATCGAGGTGAAGCGTACGATTTTTGTCTTCGGATGGTCTTTTAGCCATTTCTCCAGGTAGCTTAATATAAATTCCTGCGTTTTGGGATATATCGGGTCAATCACCATCAGGTGTTCTCTGTCACCCCAGTTATTGGTGATATGATTATACATCGAAATGGCTTCCCAGATTCTGTAGGCTAAAAAGTTGACCGTATATTTGTGCCAGTGCTTTGTGTTTTTTATATTCACAGTTCCTTTGTCGGGATGGAAGCTCCATTGAGAGGCGGGGATTTCTTTACCGGTGGTCCTATCGAATACCTGCCACCATTTTTTAGGGTCGTCGTTGGCGTTGATTTTGAATTGTTCTCTGAAAAATCCGCTCATAGGATCTATTGTAACGGTGTCACTTTCTGCGATGACAGGATAGCTCATTAAGTAATTTTGCTGGAGCTTGTCTATGTTCGCTTTTGCCCACTGGTTATCAATACGAACAAGACAAATAGTGGAATAGATATCAAATCCCGTAGAAACTATTTTGTCCGACAATACCGTGCCGTCGCTGTCCCGTATGGCATCGGCTCCCCATTTTTGGGCAAGCTCCAGTGTCAATTCTTCATAACCGGCCTCGCCGGGCAAAGTAAAATTTCCCTTATTCAATACATTATCAGTCATGTTTACCTCTCACAGTAGGGTGGGGCTTGCCCCACCGGAATTGTTTGGTAGGCTAAAGCCCACACTATATTACTCTTTGCTTTTTCTCTCTTTCAGGTCCACTTCTATCTTTGCCAGTAGTTTTTCACTGATAGGATAGAAGCACAAGACTATACCACAGACCAGAATAACAACTGCGGGGATCAAGCTGAATAGCAGTTTGATGCCGTGCATTGCCCCCAGAGTTTGAGGGACTTTGGCTACATATCCAAATCTGCCCAATGCTTGCAGATTGAAAAAGCCGCCTATCGCGACTCCCATCTTTATGGCAAACATGATACCTGCAATAACCAGACCCGTTGCGCGACGTCCGAACTTCCACTCATGAAAGTCAGTCGCATCTGAAAACATGGCAAACATAAAGACCGGGATGGCACCCGCTACGATTGACCAGATAAAATTGAACAATAATAACAGCGTTAAGTTAAATGCGCTGTCGTTTTCATTCCAGGCGATCCTGCCGTCTACCGTTGAAGCCGACAGCACATCCGTGTCGCCATCAGAGTCCAGATCCGCGGCGTAAACTAATCGTGCGCCGTCGGCCCTGGTAGTCATTAGTTTCTGGTTGGAGAAGATGCCGCCATC
>CAZMWN010000214.1:0-6446 GCA_964569935.1 uncultured Pirellulales bacterium | reverse complement strand
CATTCCCGCTCTCCTCTTTGTCATTCCTGCGGAAGCAGGAATCCAGAAAAAATAAAATGGATTCCGTGTCAAGCACGGAATGACATTTTCGTGTTGTATAGTGCTTTGGTGTTACGAGACCGGAGTCGTCTTAGTGAGTTGACACTACTTTGTAAATAAACGCTTTAATTGGTTCGAGCCACCCTAAGTAATACAAACATGTGAATAGCGCTCCAAGAAAAATAACAAGTATGTAAATCCATCGTGGTATTCTTTTGGTCCAAGTCCATATCCTTCGTCGAAGAGTATTCTTTTGCTCTGTTTCTGCTGGCTTCGATACTAATGAATCAAAGTAAAGGTCGATTTCTACGTCAATTTTTTTAGTAACTTTACATTTAGCACTTTCAAGGTTGTAAATATGTCCGTATGGTTCATTGAATCTTAACCGCTTAGCTATGAGTTCAGAAGCTTCTTTCACTATTTTCTCGATATGAAAACTTGCTTCTGTCTTCAGGTCAGTTGCCAATGTCTCTGTAATGGGCGAACCAAATGCATAGTGAGCTTTTTGTATACTATCCCACACAATTTCAGCTTTTTCCTGCACTTCTTTTCTGCAAGCTTTGTGAACAAGTTTGTATGTAACACTTGATTCTCTACCATGCCCCGCAATCTGCATTTTACGTAATATTCGGTTGACTTCTTCAGGTAACGAATCTTGGCACTCTTCAAGTTTAGTTTCGATAAGACGTCTTGCTCGGTCTAAAATTTTACTGTTGAGCATTTTTCATATACCCCAATTCCTCATGGCCAACCGATGATTAAGTTTAGGTTGTTTTGATGCTTTTCCTATATCTATTATTCTATGGATTTTACGCACATCAGGCAATATTTACATTATTTATTCTTGTTGACATAAGAAGGAATTGAGTAGAATAGTATTATTCATAAAAGCTATATTTTTGTTAGTCGAAGAATTACTGTGAAATAGAAATGTCTTTTTTTCGTAAAAAGCCTATAAATCCTTTTGATGAGTTCAAAGGTAAACCTCTTGATGAAATCCCCCCTGAAATTCGTTCTGAATCGGCATATCTTAAGGTAATTTCTTGGATTAAAGCATGTCTTCTTATGATTCATTCTGACCAAGAATTGTTGTTATCTCCCCGTTCTAAACTTGCAGTTGACATATTCTTTTTAGGGGGGATTGACTATATTTGTGAGTGTCACAACTTAGACGAAAAATGGTATGGAGTAACGGCTGTTAAAGTATTCGATGCAATTGGTTCCTTCTCAGAACTTTCTGGAGTTGCTCTGGTTATCAATCATAACAATTTTCTCAATCATGATTTTTCTCATAAGGTACTTTTTTATGGAGGTAATTTGTGCAAAAAGTGGTACTATGACAGAAATCGCGTAGCTCCTACATTGCTTTACAATTTGATCGAAAAATGGAATAAAACACCTGAACTACCTAACGAATTGGAAACAAAGGTCTTATTGAAATATTTTTGGAGTCATGGTGGTTCTCAGTTTGTTAGTGATAGTTTTGATGATTCCGAATGAGTTGGTTAATATCAGTCAGCATCGTAAAGTACTTTGCCTTCTTCGAGTATGCTTTTTACAAATGGATCACCTAACTTCAGCCTTTGCTCAACTTCCTCCAGCTTATACACGATAAAATCGGTTGCAAGTTTATAATTGGTAATGTTATCTAACTGGCGAATCCTGTCCACGCCGAATTCCCCTTTATGCTCCTACCGCACATATGAAATCAACTGTTTATTTTCATGAATTGTCCAACGTTTCTAAAACGAGTTCTCCATTATTGTCAAGTATTACATGTTTTGTGATTTGGTTGTTTCGATCAACGATAAAATAGTCATAATTACTTTTTCTGATTTCCTCTTTTAAATATTCAATAAAATGTTGATAATGTTTCTTCCACTCTTCCCATATAGTGATGGGAATATGAAGCGATTCTGGTTCACCCTCCCAATCTTGAGGTATAGGTGTCGATTCTTGCATTAGGACTAAATTTTTATTTGGATCGAATCGTACCAGATTACGCTCCATGTTTTTTGCCGTAGACAGAATCCAGTAAGTATCTGAGACTTGACAGTAGTACATTGGATACTTTTTCATTTCACCGACTTGCATTTCACATACTTTAAAGAGCTTACTGCCCTCTGATTTGGGGCTATCGAGGTAACATCTCATATTATCTCCTTTCAAAAAATTTTAATAGGGGAACAGTTACCCATAAAATACAGGCAATAGCGTCTTATTAAAATTCTCATCTGTAAACAGCGGAACGCGCCTATGAGCCTTCACGTCTGGCTCGAAAATCAGGGAAGTCATCGCAAAAGCGAATATATACTCCGGCAGCCGGGTGAGCAAGAGAAATAATGTACCTTCAAAGCGCGATATAGACTTATTGGGGATTCAGCCCATGAGATAACTATAACTAAAAACAAATTAAACTATATAAATGGCGTATCTCACGGGCTAAATCGCAAAATCTTCCCTTTCACTTCAACCCAAATACCCTTATAATCATTTCGTCGTGCGTATTGTGTGATGCGTATCGTGTTATAAAAGAACAAAAAAAACGCAATACACGGTACTCAGAACACATAACGGAGAACGCAGAACGAGAAGATAATGGGATATTTCAGAGAAAATATTGAGAAGTTAAAAGGTTACGAGCCGGGATATCAGCCCTCTCAAACGGAGGTCATAAAGCTCAATACCAACGAAAATCCCTATCCACCTTCGCCACAGGCATTAAAGGTGTTGAAAGAAATATGTCCCGAGCAGCTACGCCGATACCCTGATCCGGTTGGGAAGCAGTTCCGCCGGGCGGCTGCTGATGTTAACAGCGTCGAGCCGGATTTTATTATGTGCTGTAATGGCGGGGACGATTTGCTGCGTATGGCTTTTCAGGCGTTTTGTGACGAAAATCGACCGGTTGCTTATCCTGTTCCTACGTATTCCTTGTATCCGGTATTGGCCAATCTGCAAAACTGCACAGCTACGGAGGTTCCTTTTGATGATGAATTTAATCTACCGGCGAAATTGGCCGGTACAAATGCGGCCTTGACTATCGTTTGCAATCCAAATGCACCTACCGGCAGTTTTGTAAGCGTCAATGAGCTGGCTTCCTTGGCTGATGAAGTCGATGGCGTGTTATTAATTGACGAGGCGTATGCTGACTACGCCGAAAATAATTGTACGGCACTGGTTAAAGACTTTGATAACATTATTATTCTGCGGTCGATGAGCAAAGGTTACTCGCTTGCGGGATTGCGGTTCGGTTATGCAGTCGCCCAGCCTGAAATGATTGCTGGTCTTATGAAGGTCAAAGATTCCTACAATGTCGATGCCGTTGCTATCGCCGTAGCAACTGCAGCGATAAAAGATCAAAAATATTTCAAAGAGAATATGAAGAAGGTCAAATCCGAACGGGCAAGATTGACCGAGCAATTAAGGACTCTGGATTTTGATGTCCCTGATAGTTCCGGTAATTTCGTACTGGCACAGTGCAGGAACGGCAAGGCAGCAAAGATTTATAAAGAACTCACGAAGCGAAATATCTATGTGAGATACTTTGAATATCCGAAACTCGAAGATAAACTGAGAATCACGGTGGGTACACCTGAACAGGATGACAAATTGTTGGCCGCTTTGAAAGAGATTATTACATAGTAGTCTATAATACCAATTATGATTAAAAATTGCATCTTTGTCATTTCGACCGGAATCCGTCATAGGTGGATGAAGTGGAGAAATCTATTAAAATTAGATTCCTCGGCTCCGCTTCGCTGCGCTCGGAATGACATTCTGTTGCAATAAAAGAAGGGTATTGTTATGGATAGCAGGACCGCAAAGATACATAGACAAACGAAAGAGACTGATGTCAGTGTGGAACTGAATCTGGACGGCGTTGGAAAATACGAAATCGATACCGGCATCGGTTTTCTGGACCACATGCTCACGCACCTGAGCAAGCACAGCAAGATAGACCTTGTAGTCAAGGCCAAAGGTGATTTGGAAGTGGATGCTCATCATACCGTTGAGGATATTGCGATATGTCTTGGCGAGTCTCTGCTCAAAGCTCTCGGTGATAAGAAAGGCATCGCCCGATATGGCCATTGTGCAGTGCCGATGGAGGATGCGCTGGCGAATGTCTCGGTCGATTTGTCCGGAAGGGCAAATTGCGTATATAACGTTGAGTACCGAACGGATAAAATCGGTGACTTTGACGTCGAGTGTCTGGAAGAGATGTTGCGAAGTTTCTCGAATAACGGCAGATTTAATCTGCATATAAATGTGCCGTACGGTACAAATAGTCACCATATAGCTGAGGCGATTTTCAAGGGACTGGGTAAGTCGTTGGGCACGGCTGTTAGCATTCTCGGGACGGATGTTCCAAGCACAAAGGGGATATTGTGATTGAAGAGCGTGAAGCTGAGCTTAGAATCGGCATCGGCACCGATATCCACAGACTGGTTGAGGACAGGAAGCTTATACTCTGCGGAGTATATGTGCCGTATCCCGCCGGTCTGGTCGGTCACAGTGACGGCGATGTGGTCCTGCATGCTGTTATCGATGCGCTGCTCGGGGCCGCCGGCATGGGAGATATCGGGACATTATTTCCCGATACTGATAATAAGTGGAAAGGCATAGACAGTAAAGAGCTTTTATTGATTGTCAAGGAGGAACTCGAAGAAAAACGCTGGGAGGTGATTAATGTCGATTTGATTATCCACGCGGAAGAGCCGAAGCTCGGTTCGGCCAAAGGCCAGATGAAAAGGGCGCTTGCAGGACTTTTGGGCATTGATTTTACGGCGGTGAATGTCAAGGCCAAGACTAACGAGGGATTCGGCGATATCGGGGCCGGTCAGGCGATTGCCGCTACGGCCACAACGCTTTTGAGAAAAAAGAAAAGAAGAACTTTGTAAATATAAAAAGGTAATAGTAAATGGGTTTACAGCTTTATAACAGTTTGACCAGAAGAAAAGATGAATTTAAGCCGTTGGAAGATGGTAAAGTTGGGATGTATGTCTGTGGGCCGACGGTTTACGACCACGCCCATCTGGGACACGCCAAGAGTTACGTGAGCTTTGATATCCTGGTTAGATATCTACGATATCTTGGATACAGCGTCACCTATGTCCAGAACATAACGGATGTAGGTCACTTGCTTGGAGATACGAATGAAGGTGACGACCGAATCCTGGTCGCAGCAACAAGGGAAAATAAACATCCGATGGCGATAGCCGAGTATTACACTAAAAGTTTTTTTGACGATATGGACAAGCTTAACTGTGTTCGACCGGATATAAGTCCTCGTGCCAGCGGTCATATTGTTGAGCAAATAGAGCTTGTTAAAACGCTTCTGGAAAAAGACTATGCTTACGAAGTCAACGGCTCAGTGTACTTTGATGTTTCTAAATTCGAGGACTATGGGAAACTTTCCGGCAGAAAAGTCGAGGAAATGATGGCCGGTGCCCGCGTGGAAGTCTCGCCGGAGAAAAAGAATCCCACGGATTTCGCGCTGTGGAAAAAGGCTGAGCCTAACCATATTATGCAGTGGCCCAGTCCCTGGGGGATGGGCTATCCGGGCTGGCACCTGGAATGCTCGGTCATGAGTATGAAATATCTGGGCGAGACAATCGATATCCATGGGGGTGGTTTGGATAATAAATTCCCGCATCACGAGTGTGAAATCGCTCAATCGGAAGCGGCCAACGGTGTGCAGTTTGTTCGATACTGGGTGCACAATAACATGGTCACCTTCGACGGTCAGAAGATGAGTAAGAGTCTTAACAATTTCATCACACTCAAGCAGGCATTCTCCGGTTCTCATGAAAGGCTCACAAAGAGCTACGATCCGCTCGCGGTAAGACAGTTTGTACTGAACGGCCACTATAGGAGTCCTTTGGATTTTTCGGATGCAGCCCTTTTTGCCGCCCAGAGTGGTTACAACAAAATCACCGAGATAGTCCGGGAGATAAGAAAAAGGATAGGTCCAGCCTTAGAAGGCCAGCCTGATAGCCAGGTGACAGAACAGCTAAATCAGTTGAGGGAAAAGTTCGAGGCGGCGATGAACGATGATTTGAATACCTCTGTTGCTCTATCGGTTATGTTTGAGCTTGTACGATTAGGTCAGAAACTTCTCGATGATAGTAAAACAACCATAGCAACCTTCAACCTTGTGGATGTTTTATTCAATCGGATTGGTGGTGATTGCCTCGGTATAGTCAAAGACGAGTATTCCCAAACTGGAGCTGCTGATGATGAACTGATGAACAAGCTTGTAAATGTATTGATTGAACAGCGCAACGATGCCCGCAAGAGCAAGGATTATTCCAGAGCCGATGGCCTTCGTAACAAGCTGGATGAAATAGGAATTGTACTGGAAGATAAACCCGACGGAACTACCTGGAGAACCAAATGAGGATACTCGG
>CAZMWN010000213.1:2607-6483 GCA_964569935.1 uncultured Pirellulales bacterium | reverse complement strand
ACCTTTTCGCAAACAGGTGTTTCGCCTCGGCAATTCTTGTACATCTCGTAATGATTATTAGGGATATAATGGACGCTGGTAGAAATTCCTCGCTCCTTAAGGTAGATATTTAACTTGTCCCTTTCATCCACCTTTATAACGTAATTATGGCATGCGCTTTTGGCATAACTCTTAAGCGTTGGTGTTTCTATCCAATTTAAGTCAGCAAATCCCTTGTTGTATTTTTCGGTTATCTCATTTCTTCTATCGTTGGTTCTATCAAGTTTGTTAAGCTGTACTAATCCCAGAGTAGCGGTTATATCATTCATATGATATTTATAGCCGACTTCCTCTATATTATAATACCAGGAATAATTTTTATCTTTATCTTCTCTTGCCCAGGTATCCTTAGTTATACCGAGCCACCTCAGTTTCAATAATCTGTTGTGAAGCTCTGGATCATTTGTAGTGATCATACCTCCGTCACCAGTTGCCAAATTCTTAACGGCATGAAAGCTGAAACAAGCAATGTCACCCAAAGAACCTAACTTCTTACCTTTATATTCCCCGCCACAACCATGAGCAACATCTTCAATTACAGCTAAATTATGTTTCTTAGCTATATCCATGATTATGTCCATATCACAGGGATGACCGCCGTAATGGACGGTAACAATCGCTTTTGTCCTGTCAGTAATTGATTTCTTTATCTGTTCAGGATTGATATTTAATGTGTCCGGATATATATCAGAAAAGACAGGGATACCGGTATTATAAATAATAGCATGATTAGTAGATACGAAAGTTAACGGTGTTGTAATTACCTCATAACCTTTCACACCTATCACTTTCATAGCAAGATGAAGTGCTGCTGTACAAGAATTTGTAGCAACTGCATATTTGACCCCAGTATATTCAGCGAACTTCTCTTCAAACTCTTTTGTTTTTGGACCTAAGCCGATCCAACCCGTCTCAAAAGGTTCTTTTAAAGCCTCTAATTCTTCTTTCCCATAACATGGTTTAAATACGGGAATCATGTATTTCCTCTCTATTCTTTAGTGGCTATCTTTTTTGCATTAATTCCAAATCTCTTGAATAATATGGAAACTTCCCTGTTGGATATCCTCTTTTTCTTCATAATCTCTCTTCTCTTTTTAAGCATTTTGGGCAGACCTAAAAATGCTGAGATGTTTGCTTTGAGTAGTATGTATATAAGTTTACATTTACCGGCCTCTTTTGTAAATCTTCCCGCGGCTCCTTTCCCGGTTAAAGTGCCTATAGCTTGATAGAAGTATCTTAAAATTGTGTAAAATATCCCTAAGATTATCAGATGAAAAGGGAAATTTTTAATCGCAACCCAGATTCTATTCCGTTCAACTAAGAATGCTTTAAAAGGCGAGTAATTGCTGGAGCTTGCAGAGTGAAGATGGTACACAACTGCTTCAGGATTATATATACATTTCCAGCCTGCAAGTTGTGCCCTCCAACCCATATCAGTTTCATCAGCATAGGCAAAAAAATCTTCATCATAAATTTCGTTGGTTAATCCAATATTGTTTAACATCTCTTTTTTATATAGACATGCACAATCGCTGGCAAAAAATACTTCCTCTTCTTTGTTGAATTTATCACCGCTCTCAAGACGCCCCCTTCCTATGGATAATCCGTCTAAACATACAGCAATACCTGCAACATCAACTAAACTATTTTCGTTTTCTAATAGTATCTTAGAAGCACATGCACCATATTTTTCATCTTTATCAATACTTTTTTTAAGTGCCTCGATACATTTTGGCTCCAATCTTGTATCATTGTTTAACATCATAATGTAGTTGCCTTGGGCTAATCTTATGCCTGCGTTGTTCGCTGCCCCGAAACCGAGGTTTTTACTATGCTTTATAACTTTGACTTCTGGGAAGTTCTTCTGCAAACACTCTATAGAATCATCAGTAGAGGCATTATCTACCACAATTATATCAAGATTATTGTAACTCTGGTTTCTAAGGGAGGTTATGCAAGGTCCCAGATATTCCTTTCCGTTCCAGTTAGGAATTACTACCGATACCAGAGGCAACATGAAATTCCTTCCTTTTAAAGGCAAGATACATATTGATTAAAAAGAGTAATATAGCATTTCCACACATAATGTAAATAACTTGTGATAGAGTTTCATGGAATAATGTGATCGCAATGACTTGAAATCCTGTAAGTAATACTAAGGAATAAATAAAATCAAGACGATGGATGGAAAGATGATAAAATAAAAGAATGTATACCAAAGCAAAAAAGAACATGGTGACAGAAAAAATCCTGGCCAGCGGGACACATTCTAAATGTTCCTGGCCTGATAGTAATCTTATTATTAAGTTTGGAGAAATAAGGCAAATTAAAGCAGCAGTCCCGGACAATACCGCTACATAAATGATACTTTTCTTTAAAAAATGTGAAGTATTTTTAGTTTGTGCATAAAGCTTAGATGTCTTAGGGAACATTACTAAAGTAATGGCAACCGGCAAAAATAAAATAATCTTTCCTACCATCTGGGATATTGAGTAATATCCGGCATCCAAAGGTTCAAAGAAATGCTTAACTAAAACCACATCAACATTGGTTAATATCATGAAGCAAAGATAAACCAATGCTACCGGGTAAAAATATCTGCGAATTTCTTTAAAATTAATTTCCGATTCGGGATTATCGTATTTTACACTTGAAGAACTCGGGGTGAGAACAAAGGGTTTGGGCAATACTGAAGCGAGCATTGTAAATGCCAGAAAAAGTGTAATAAATATCGATAGAACCAAAGCACCCATCGCCCCAGCCACTCCAAAGCCGATATGGACAAATAGTATTCCAAGAGCTAACTTTAGTCCGCCATTTGTTATCATGGCTAATCCCAAATACCCAAATTTTTGCAGACCTTGTAATCCTCCTTGGGCAATTGGCAAAATGATTGATAGAAATGTTGTCAGGCCTAATATTACTATTAAAGAAGGAGATTTTATTTGGATAAATGAAGAAATTCGATCGCTCCCAAGAATAAGTATTAAGAAAATAACTGCGCCAAAAACCAATGTTTTTTTTATAAATGAGCGTATTAGTATATTAATCTTTTCGTGATGGTTAATCGTATGGAAAGTTGAAATATATTTCGTTACAACTGTCTGCAGAGTCCCGCTGGGTATAGAAACTATAAACAAAATAGACAGTAGAGAATTCAGGATTCCGTAGTTTATGGTACTGAGATTCCTGATCATGTATAGCTGGTACAATAGGTTTAGAATGTTGAATATAGCAACAGTAAAGAACATTAAGCTTCCCTGTTTTATAAGGCCGGAACTATGTTTCATTTTTTAAGATTGCTCCATTTTAAGTAAACAAGGCTCTTATATTACCACTGCTAATTGAATTCTATTGTATTTATGTTTTCAGGGTTGGATAATTAAATATCATAAACAAGACGTTTATATATTCCGTTTCAATAATGTTTATTTTTCTTTTCGTAGTCCAGTCTTGCATACATTTTTGCCTCTTAATACAAACAAAACAAGAAAGCAGTGTTGTGAATACTTCACTTAGGCCATTGAGAATCTTATTACCCGGTGCAATATCGAATTATATCTCGCTTCGCATATTAGATTGGTCTGCCCCCAATTTGTGTACCACATGTGATTAGAGAATTATCCACACACAAGATTTCGTGTCCATCTTTATATAGCCGCTCACAAAGGTGCGAACCCGGAAAACCAACTACTCCTTTGGGCATTATTCTTTTAGTTGAATCATCGTTTTTCACACATAGTCCTCATTAGCATCAAGGGCTTATTCATATTAACCTGTGCTTAATTCAATTATTCGGTAATTATTTTGATCCACTTGGCGAAATTTCCCGCTACC
>CAZMWN010000213.1:0-2597 GCA_964569935.1 uncultured Pirellulales bacterium | reverse complement strand
TAAAATCCGCAATATAACCGTTCAACAACAAGTTGTCCAACATTTACTTTTTATCTAAATGACCAACGAACTTCTTGTCTAATACCCTTATTTACCTGACACTGAGAATTTATATCATTTCCGGATTTAACACTTTAAGCGATAATGATATATGTCTATAATAGTATTGAAGAGATATAACATAAAATAAAAGGAACAGACTAAAAACAGGACGATTAAAATGGCCAAGCGACCGACTAATAAAGCAACCAAGACGATTTGTAGCTTCTGTAGCAAGTCTGCAACTCAAGCTGACACGCTCATAGAAGGGCCGAATAATGTCTTTATTTGCCCGGAATGCGTGGAGTTATGCTACAACATCATCCAGCAAAACCAAAAACGCATCAGCAAGAGCTTTATTCTTAAAGAAATGCCGAAGCCCAGAGCAATAAAGGAATATCTGGACCAATATGTGATCGGGCAGGAGCATGCAAAAAAATATCTTTCTGTGGCAGTACATAACCACTACAAACGACTGCTGCATAGCGATAGTAACGACAGCGATATCGAGATAGACAAATCTAACGTTCTGTTAATCGGGCCGACCGGCTCGGGTAAAACGCTCCTTGCTCGTACTCTGGCTCGAAAATTAGAAGTGCCATTCGCAATATGCGATGCGACCACCGTTACTGAAGCGGGGTATGTTGGCGAGGACGTTGAAAATTTCCTGCTGCGTCTTTTACAGGCTGCCGACTATGATATTGAAGCTGCACAGAGGGGTATTGTTTATATTGATGAGATAGATAAAGTTGGAAAAACATCTCAGAATGTTTCAATCACTCGTGACGTCTCCGGAGAAGGCGTACAACAGGCGTTGTTAAAGATGCTCGAAGGAACCACTGCTAATATTCCGCCACAGGGCGGTAGAAAACATCCGGAACAGTCATACATACAAATCGACACTGCACAGATACTCTTCATATGTGGTGGGACTTTTGTCGGTCTGGAGAATATCATAAAAAAGCGGCTCGGCAAAAAAATGATTGGCTTCGATTCGGAATTATCCCGTGCGACCGATGAGAAAACCGAGTACAGTGATACATTGGAGCAGGTCATACCTGAAGATATCATCGAATATGGAATGATTCCTGAAATGGTCGGCAGACTTCCTGTCATTACCACGCTGTCGGCTCTTGACGAAGAGGCGCTAATAGCGATACTGACCCAGCCGAAAAATGCGCTTAGCAAGCAGTATCAGAGATTTTTTGAGATGGAAAATGCCGAGCTTGAGTTTACGAACGGTGCCTTGCACGCCTTGGCCAAAAAAGCCCTCAAGCGCGATACCGGGGCCAGAGCGTTGCGTTCAATCACCGAGGAGTTAATGATCGATTTGATGTACAAGCTGCCAGAGGAGTCGAAGCCGGAGAAATATGTTATTACTCGTGACATAGTTGAAGGCAAGGCTGAATTGTTCACGGCGAAACAAAAAGCAAAGAAAGAATCAGCATAAATATTATTGATTGAAACCGCCAAGGTTAATCATGTGAAGAAAGTTCGGGCACAAAGAAATCGAACAATAATACTGAACCGAGCAGAGACTAAACACTACAGCAAAAACTTGACTTACATCTCTGAACCTGTAGATGAAAATGCTGTTGTGAATAAAATAATAAACCAGGATATTTTCCAGGTACTTGATTTACTGCCGAAAAGTTTTGTTGACTTGGCTGTTTTGGATCCCCCCTATAATCTAACTAAAACTTTTCACTCATCCACTTTCAGAAAAAAGAGTATCAAAAAATATATTGAATGGTTTGAGAGTCTGCTGGTCAAGCTGTTGCCAACACTTAAAAATACTGCTTCAGTCTATGTTTGTTCAGAATGGTATTCCTCAACCGCAGTACATCTTGTTCTGGAAAAGTATTTAAAAGTAAGAAACCGAATCACCTGGGAGAGGGAAAAAGGCAGAGGCGCAAAGAGAAACTGGAAGAACGCTGCTGAAGATATCTGGTTTGCCACCGTTTCTGATGATTACGTATTCAATGTAGAAGACGTTAAGCTAAAGCGAAGGGTTCGGGCGCCATATACCGATTCCAACGGCTGGCCAAAAGATTGGGATGATACATCTGCTGGCCAATTTCGCCTGACGCATCCATCGAATATATGGAATGATATAACAGTGCCATTCTGGTCAATGTCGGAAAATACGGACCACCCAACACAGAAACCTGAAAAACTATTGGCCAAACTTATTTTAGCAAGCACAAACCAAGGCGACTTAGTCTTCGACCCATTTATGGGTGCTGGAAGTAGTATAGTAACAGCTAAAAAGTTAAACCGAAAATTTCTTGGTGTTGAAATCGAGCGAGAATATTGCCTTCTGGCTGCAAAACGCCTGCAATTAGCTGATCTTGATCCAGCAATTCAGGGATACTATGATGGTGTTTTTTGGGAAAGAAACACGCTATCCACACAGAAGCGGAAGATAAAACAAGAAACATAACTTTTTAATACCGATATGGCTTAGACAGGGATGATACAATTCATGGACTATGGTTATTAGAGAACAAATCACTGATATTGAGGATGGATTATTAGTATTAGCACCGGCGAAAATT
>CAZMWN010000212.1:0-6532 GCA_964569935.1 uncultured Pirellulales bacterium | reverse complement strand
AGGATTATTTGTTGATTATATCAGCAAGCAGGTGAACTTGTATTTAGCACCTGTTTGAGAGGAATTATAAATAATGCGGACTAAAAAAAACATTCTATATCCTGTTATTTTTGTACTCGTTTTAATCATTGCGTGCACTTCTTTTGCAAATGAGATAATCTACGTTGATGATGACGCAACTGGAGGCAATGACGGCTCATCGTGGGAGAATGCATACGTCTATCTGCAGGACGCCTTAGCCGATGCAAATTCAACAGAAAAGCATACCCTGAGCTTGTCGAATGGGCCGGTCGAAATTCGTGTCGCCCAGGGCACATATAAACCCAACCAAGGAGCAAACCAAATTCCTGGCGATAATGGTGCTTCATTCCGACTTATTAACGACGTGACTATCAGAGGCGGGTACGCCGGGTTCGTCGAACCAGACCCCAATGCTAGGAACTGTGACCTTTACAAAAGCATTTTCAGCGGTGACCTGAATGGCGATGACATCGTTGCAGACGATCCTTGTGACATGCTCTTAATTCAGTTTAATCGTTGGGACAATGCTAGGGTGGTAGTAAGAGCTAGGGATACGGTCGAGACCGCAGTACTTGATGGCTTCATCGTCACAGGAGGCTGCTTTCGAGATTCGACTACAGGTTCTTCCGTAGGTGGAGCGGGGATGTTGATCGACCAAGCCGAACCGACAATAGTCAACTGCACATTTACCGGTAACGCCGCCAGCAAGATAGGTGGTGGACTGCTGAATCGAGGAGGTAGCAGGCCCACACTAACCAACTGCACATTCACCGGGAACTACGCCAAATCGGGAGGTGGAATATACAATACACCCAGCATGAACAAATATGGGTTCACCTCGGAGGGCAGCCATCCGATACTTCTCAATTGCACATTTGAAAACAACTGCGCTACTCTGCTAGGTGGTGGGATCTACAACGTTCGAGGCAATCCAACATTGACCAATTGCACATTCAGATGCAACCGGGTAGTCGGTCCCTACTCGATGTCTACGCGACCACCCCCCACCGGCGCCGGGTGGGGCAAAAACACCAAGACCCGCCGCCTCGTGCTCACCGACTGTGCCTCCCGCGAACCTGCCGCGGGGGGGGGTGGGGGAATATGCAATGGCAATGATAACAGTATAGCACTGAAGAATTGCACGTTCATAGGCAACTCGGCCTCCCAAGCAGGTGCCGGGCTGTTGAATTCGGAAGACTCCACTCTGACGTTGACAAATTGCAGGTTCATCAATAATACTGTCACAGGGATCGGCGGGGGTGTGTGGAATGGCAGCACCAACGCAATGTTGGTCGATTGTGTGTTCAGTGGAAACAGTGCTCATGACGGGCAAATCCCGTACGTCTCCGAAATAATCCCCGGATC
Organism: uncultured Pirellulales bacterium; assembly: GCA_964569935.1. Taxonomy (GTDB): domain Bacteria; phylum Planctomycetota; class Phycisphaerae; order Sedimentisphaerales; family Anaerobacaceae; genus JAFGPS01. Next base: position 5,146 of record CAZMWN010000212.1, on the reverse strand, counting down.
TGGTGGTGGAATGAGTACTAGTGGTAATCCCACTCTAATCAACTGCATGTTTCTTGACAATTGGGCTTCACAAGGTGGTGGTATTTCCAATGGCGGCGATCCTATATTAATCAGGTGTACTTTCAGCGGAAACCTGGCCCAAAATGGCGGAGGTATGTCCAACCTTGGTAGCGGTCCTGAACTTTCTATTGCCCACTGTACCTTTAGCGGAAATTCCGCAGAATTGGGCGGTGGGATTTTTTACAGTTTTAATGCCCGCATGAAAATGTCCAACTGTATTTTCGCAGACAATGTAGCACTCGATGGAAACGCTATTGCCGGCGAACCAATGGAACCTTCGCTTCCGGGTTATATTGAATTGACTAACTGTATCCTGTGGGATGGTGAAAACGCAATATTCGATCCACGCCCAGACAGTTTAACTACCGTTATATCTTATTCGAATGTCCAGGGCGGCTGGGATGGCCAAGGTAATATTGACATCGATCCTTTATTTGCCGATCCGGGTTATTGGGCAGATGCTAATGATCCGAATATTGTTGCTGAGCCAGATGACCCGAACGCAGTCTGGATCGAAGGCGATTACCATCTTAAATCTCAGGCGGGAAGATATGATCCGGCCAGTGGAAGCTGGCCCTGCACCATACTCGGTACAGGGTGGGTGATTGATGATGTAACCAGTCCATGTATCGACGCGGGCGATCCGAACAGTCCGGTCGGTGATGAGCCGTTCCCGAACGGCGGGATTATCAATATGGGCGCCTACGGCGGAACCTCAGAAGCCAGCCTCTCGACTCGGCAACCATTGACTTTACCGGGTAAGGCTTCAAATCCATATCCACCGGATGGAGTAAGCATCGCCAGTCGTAATATTACATTAAGTTGGACTCCCGGCTACAACGCTGTCTTACACGATGTTTACTTCGGGACTGATTTCAATGATATTTCTGATGCAACAATAGAAAATCCATTAGGCGTGCTGGCTTCTCAAGGTCAGGATTCGAATTTATACGACCCCGGCTTTTTACAAGACGATAAGGCATATTACTGGCGAATCGATGAGCTTGATGAACAAGGTAACAAGGCAACCAGTGATATCTGGATGTTCAATATCTACAATCTACCACCAAAAGGCTGCGCCTGTTTCGCGGGCAACACTTGTGTTTGGGGTGATAGGATTAGTATTGCAATATCAAAAGTCGTCGCCGGACAAAACATAAAACAACTTGATAATACATTCAAAGTCGAGGAAGTGCAGGAGCACGAAGGAGTATTCACTTTGTACGATATTGTCCTTGAGAGCGGCAATTGTATTACTGTCGCTGAGAATCATTACTTCATGATAGAATCCGGGCGATGGATTTCACTACATGATCTTAAAGAGGGCCAAAGATTGAGAACATCGAAAGGTTCTGTCGGGATAAAAAGTATCATGAAACGGCCGTTACCATATGTGGGCAAAGTCTATAATCTTAAAATTCAATGTTCTGACAAATATATGGTCGGAGAAGATGCAGTTGTCGTTCGCGATTATTAAAGCGTATCAGAAGACGATAGCTGCGTAGCCCACGCTGTCGGCGCTTGATGTCCCCATCTTGTCGAGCATTACCTCGTTACTGTTGGTATGCGCGAGTAATATACCCTTCTTCGAGCCTAATTTTTTCGCTGCCGCAATCGTTGCCGCTGCAGCTCCGGGACCACAGGCATTGCAACTTTCTGCGGAATCGGCAAGCAAAACCTCCGGCTCAAGCTTTAGAGCGGAATCTATAAACTTCTTGTCATTGACAGAATCGGCCCATTGCAGAGCTTTGTTGCCGACTCCCATCGGCGTAAAACCGTACCGCGGGCCGTAATGAGTCAAGTCTGTTGAGCCGATACAAACGATTTTTTTGTCTTTGCTGCGATTGATAATTTCGCCAACATTTTCTCCCAAAATTATTGCCTGCTCCGACGGCGGGACCAGAATAGGCAGTATCTTTGCACCGGCAAAAAGATATTGAATGAACGGTATTTGCACTTCTATACTATGTTCGTTTTGATGTGCACTGCAATCGCTTCGGCAGGGGCCGACCTCTATGATTTCATCGGCAAGTTCCTCATCAATAGGTGCATGGCCCAGCGGCGTTTCCCAGAAACCTCTGTCATAAACAGCCGGAACGGAACCGAAATAACCGTGTGTCGCTCCGAATATTATAAAAGTATGGACCTTCTCGTGCTGCTGTCTAACCGCCGTGAAGACCATCGCAGCTAAACTGCCGCTGAACGTCCAGCCGGCATGTGGAACGATGCCCGCCACTATCGCCTCAGGTAAAAATTCATTCAAAGCTATTGCATCGATGAAATCGTTGATCTCATCAATGCAGGCATCGTGCTGACCGGGATAAAACTGACCTGCAACAATTGATTTTCTCGTTTGCATCTTTTGCACCCCTTGGCTGATGCTCGACTTCTAATTCAAATTAATCTCCGAATATAAAATTTCAGCTATTATTCCGGCCTGCGCTATGTAAACTTGCGTTCGGAGCACTTAGCCGTTATTATTACCGCATAATTTGAAACAATATTGTAACCTTTAATAAAGAGAAAACAATGGTATCTGAAAAAAATACTGCCGTGGCCGTAGTAATGGGCTCAGACAGCGATATGGACGTTATGCGAAGCTGCATTAAACAGCTCGAGGATTTCGGCATCAAACCGACAATACGGATAATTTCAGCCCACCGGACACCACAAATCGCCGCTGAATTCGCCCAAAAAGCCGCAGAAAATGGAATAAAAGTAATTATCGCCGCAGCCGGTATGGCGGCTCATCTGGCTGGCGCCCTTGCAGCACAGACAAGCTTACCAATTATAGGTGTACCACTGAACTCAAGTACCGGGCTGGGGGGGATTGATGCCCTTTTGAGTACCGTCCAGATGCCTCCGGGCGTGCCGGTTGCAACGATGGCCGTTGGTAAAGCAGGGGCCAAAAACGCAGCAGTGTTTGCAGTGCAAATATTAGCACTATCCGACAAAAACCTTTCCGAAAAACTGGCAGAATTCAAAAAGGCACAGGAAAAAAAGGTCACCGAGAAAGATGCAGACGTCCGGTAAAACACACAGTTAACACCAAATAACAGAAAAACCTGTCATTCATCCTTGCAACTTTACGAATATTTTTGTATAAGTATATTAATTAGCGACTACATAGGCACTTTTCTATCGTTTTCTTTGCCTCGTACAGGTGAACTTTAGACTTACTAAGAAATATTAGAAAAATACACCCAGATACTAAAAAAATTCACGTTGCCTGTGTAGTATTTTGCGGATGTAGGGTTTTTACTTTTCTATTGAGAGTGTGTCCTTCGAAGAAAGTAAGTAGATGAAATTGATTCAACACCACCCTCAGCGGACAATGATATGACGAAAGGTATCAATCAATGTTAACCTTTTTTAAAACAAGCCCTCCGGTTTTTAACCGAAGTATAAGTGTCTCAACATATAAAACTCAAGGGAGACATACCATGTTCAGAAAAACCATTTTTTTAGCTTCCATTGCAATGTTTGGCCTGGCCGGTTACCTATCGGCGGCCGAACCGGATGTTATGATCCCGACTGTGGGAGCTAAAAAGCCGGTCCTCGACGGAGTTGTAGATAACTTATGGTCACTCGCAACAAAACAATACCTAGCTATAACAACAGAAGGCTCCGAACCCGACTTAAATACCGATCTATCCGGTAGCTGGTCGGCGCTTTGGGATTCGGAATACCTGTACATATTAGTCGATGTCAATGATGATGCCTTAGTGCAAGACTCCCCCTCGGGATGGGACGATGACCGTGTAGAGATTTTCATCGATGGCGATAATTCAAAAGATGACGCCCAGGATAATGTGAATGACTATCAGTATAACTTTCGATGGAACTACGGTGAGGTAGAAACACCGGTCGAATGGTATCTTTCACCTGACAGCCTGCAGGGCGTGGAATATGCCGTTGCTACAACTGATACGGGTTATCTTTTTGAAATCGCGCTGCCGTGGTTGACTATGATAGGTATGTCACCACAAGTAGGACATTTAATTGGTATTGACGTAATGATTGACGATGATGACGATGGCGGCGGTCGGGACACACAAATTAGCTGGCACTTAGAGTCTAGCCCCCCACACAGTCCCATTAAGTGGGGAACAGCGAAACTTGTAATCGGGTCCACTGATAAAGCCTCCAATCCTGACCCGGCAGACGAACAAACTGATGTACAACGCGATTTGATTCTTAAGTGGAAGCCGGGCGAATTTGCTGATAAACACGATGTGTATCTGGGAACGAACTTCGATGATGTTAACAACGCCGGGACAGACAGTCCTTTGCTGGTTAGTCCGGCACAGGACATTAACACTTATAATGCCGGCCGCCTGGAATTCGAACAAACTTACTACTGGCGCGTCGATGAGATTAATGAGCCACCGGACACAAAAGTATTCAAAGGTGATATCTGGAGCTTTACAGTCGAGCCTATGGTGTACCCGATCCTCGCTGAGAACATAACAGCGACAGCTTCCAGCTATGCGGAAGGCAACGGACCTGAAAATACCATAAACGGTTCGGGCCTGGTTAATGACCTGCATTCTACTGTACCTGAGGCGATGTGGGTCAGCAGCGTTTGTGAACCAGGTTCGGCCTGGATTCAATATGAGTTCGAAAAAGATTATAAAGTCCATCAAATGTTAGTATGGAACTACAATGGCCCTCTTATTCTTTGGGGATACGGTTTCAAGGATGTTGTAGTTGAGTATTCTACCGACGAAACCAACTGGACACAAATCGACAGCGTTACCGAATTTGCGCAGGCACCCAGCACCACCGGCTACGAACACAATACTACAATCGATTTTAACAATACGGTGGTAAAATATGTCAGGATTACAGCCAACAGCAACTGGAGTAACGGCTTCATGAGTCAGTACGGTTTAAGCGAGGTGCGCTTCCTGCACATACCGGTCAGTGCAAGAGTACCCAGTCCGGTAGATAAAGCAACAGACGTCGCTATTGATGTTACTCTCGGCTGGAGGGCCGGCAGAGAGGCGGACGAGCACAACATCTACTTAAGTACCGATCAGCAAGCTGTGATAGATGGAACGGTTCCTGTCGTTACTGTGCCTCA
>CAZMWN010000211.1:0-6553 GCA_964569935.1 uncultured Pirellulales bacterium | reverse complement strand
GTTTGACTACAAAAATCCTATGGCTGTGCCGCGAATGGAAAAGATTATTGTCTCTATGGGTTTGGGTAAAGCAATACAAGACAAGAAATTCCTGGAACTGGCTAAAAAGGATTTGACTATGATTACCGGTCAGTTGCCTGCTGTCTGCAAATCCAAAAAGAGCGTCTCGAACTTTAAATTGCGTGAAGGGATGGAAACAGGTTTAAAAGTCACTGTTCGAGGTGTTAGGATGTATGAATTTATGGATAGACTGATTAGTCTTGCAATCCCACGGGTGAGAGACTTTCGAGGTCTTAACCAGAACAGTTTTGATGGTAGAGGCAATTATTCAATGGGTTTATCTGAGCAGAGTGTTTTTCCCGAAATCAACGCTGCAAAGATTGAGTTCCAGCAGGGTATGAATATTACCTTCGTGACAACGGCGAAAACAGATCATGAAGCAAGGACGATGCTTGAACTTTTTGGTATGCCTTTTAGGAAAAACTGAGCATGAAATGAGTTTGGAGCATGTAAATGTCAACTAAAGCACTGGAAAACAAAGCAGAAAAGAAACCAAAATTTCGTGTCAGACGATACACGCGTTGCCAGCTTTGCGGTAGGTCAAAGGCGGTTTATCGTAAATTCAAGATATGTCGGATTTGCTTTAGGAATTTGGCTAACGAAGGAAAAATACCCGGAGTTAAGAAAGCCAGTTGGTAAAGGGTGCTATATTAAGTATGGATTGTAATTGTATGTAAAGATTTGCGAGAAAATATAACCGAGACACAAAATATGAGTTTGAGTGATCCAATAGCTGATATGCTGACAAGAATTCGTAACGCTACTCACGTGAATAAGGCGGAGGTTGCAATTAAGGCTTCAAATATTTGCGAAGGTATAGCGGCGGTTTTAAAGAACGAAGGTTATATCGAGGATTTTGACCGAATCGATGACAGCAAGCAGGGAATATTAAGAGTTAAGTTAAAATATGATCAGGATGGCAGGCCTATTATTAAGGAATTGACAAGAACAAGTAAGCCCGGCCGCAGAGTCTATGCATCTGTTGACAAACTGCCGCGTGTTTTAGCTGGCATGGGTATAGCAATCGTATCGACAAGTAAAGGTGTAATGAGTGACAGAAGTTGCCGCGAGGCTAACATCGGCGGCGAAATACTTTGTACGGTAAACTGATGAGTCGCATTGGAAATAAACCTATTGGCGTACCCCCAGGGGTTAAAGTTGAACAGAAAGGTCTGTCTATCAAGGTTTCGGGGCCGCTCGGCCAGCTTCAGATGGACTCTCACCCACGGATAAAGGTAACAGTCGATGAGGCTGAAAAGAAAATATTGGTCGAAAATGATCGTCCCCAGAACCGACAGAATAGGCAACTGCACGGTACGACGCGGGCTTTGATAGCCAATATGGTTACCGGTGTCAGCGCAGGTTTTGAAAAAAAGATGGAAATATTCGGAACCGGATATAGTATTAAAAATCAGGGTGAGAAGCTGGTTTTCCAGGTCGGCTATAGCCATCCCATCGAGTGTGTGATACCAGAGGGTATCACAGTAACAATTGATGTAGGTGCAACCAGGGGTAATGACGTTCCCGCTAAGTTCTCGCTTTCGGCAATAGACAAGTCACTTTTAGGACAGTTTGCTGCTGATATACGAAAAATAAGACCCCCGGAACCCTATAAGGGCAAGGGTATCCGTTATGCAGATGAACAGGTACGTCGTAAGGTCGGAAAAGCATTTGCCTCTGGAGCAGCTTAATATGAAAACGGGAAAGATTAAAAAAGCATCGCTGAGACGTAAATATCATGTACGCAAGAAAGTCTTCGGGACTCCTGACCGACCTCGACTGGCGGTATTTCGCTCCAACAGGCATATTTACGCCCAGATTATAGATGATACAGCAGGGGCAACGCTTGCATCGGCAAGTACAAAGACAAAAGCATTACAGGGCCAATTGTCCAATTCAAGCGACAAGAAAGCTGCAGAAGTTATTGGTGAAGCTGTTGCTAAACAAGCTCTTGGTGTTGGCATTAAGTGCGTTTGTTTTGATAGAAATCGATATAAGTTTCATGGCAGAGTCGGAGCTCTTGCTGAAGGGGCCCGAAAAGCAGGGCTGGTCTTTTGATCAGGAGTAACAATTAAGTTTGGAGAGAAAATTGGCAGTAGAACCCGTTAAAATTTCAGATCAGGAAGAAAAGCCACTCGAAGATACAGTTGTAAAGGTATATCGTTGTTCCAAAGTGGTCAAGGGTGGTCGAAGATTTAGTTTCGCGGCATTGGTTGTTGTCGGCGACCGAGCAGGTACAGTGGGAGTTGGCTATGGAAAGGCTAATGAAGTCCCACAGGCAGTCGAGAAGGGCGTAAAGGATGCCAAAAAGAGTTTATGCAGGATAGCTTTAGCTAAGAGGACAATTCCACATAAGATAGAAGGCAAGTATAGAGCTACGAGGATAATGCTGGTACCGGCCAGTCCTGGTACCGGAGTTATTGCCGGTTCGAGTGCTCGAGCAGTCCTCGAATATGCCGGTGTGCAGGATGTTCTTACAAAGGTTTACGGAAGCACTTCTGCAAAAAATGTAGTCAAAGCTACGCTGAATGGCTTGTTGAAATTACGCAGCAAGGAAATGGTTGAATCTCTTCGTGGAGTGGCAATTAAAGTATAGTAATTGCCGATTAACGATTGGGTGACTTTAATGTTAAATCATGAAATAACATCTATTGCAGGTAAACATACCAGACGTCGCCGTCTCGGTAGAGGTACAGGTAGTGGTCATGGTAAGACTTGTGGTCGTGGCCATAAAGGCAGTGGTAGTAGAGCCGGCTCGACGGCTGTATCTTTATATGAAGGCGGACAAATGCCTCTGTTTCGCCGTGTGCCTAAGCGTGGCTTCAATAATTACAAATTCGCTAAACGCTGTGAAATTGTTAACATTTGGCAGTTGGAAAGATTTGACGATGGTGCCATTGTAGGGCTGGAACAATTATCTGATGCCGGACTGGTTGCTAAAAACACAAACAAAGTTAAAATTCTTGGCAAGGGAAACCTTACGAAAAAGCTGCAGGTGACTGCTCACAAGTTCAGCAAAACCGCAGAACAGAAGATTGTTGCTTCCGGTGGCAATGCAAACCTTGTAACACGTCGCGAGTGAACTATGAAGTGGAATATGAGCGACATGATGCGAGATACGAAGTATGCTTGGAACAATATTTAATATATTTAGAATACGGGACCTGCGCAACAAGATTATTTTTACTGTTGCGCTGCTGGTAATATACAGAGTTGGCTTTCATATCTCTGTTCCCGGTTTTGACCAGTCTAAAATATTGGATGCAGCAACTCAATCGGAAACTCCGCTTGGCAGAGCCGCTGAAATGATGCAGATGTTCACAGGTGGAACACTGAGTAAAAGCAGCTTGTTTGGACTGGGAATTATGCCCTATATTACCGCATCGATTATCCTTATGCTGCTGGGTGAGGTTATCCCGGCTTTGAAGAAGTTACGTCAGGAAGGCCAAACAGGTTATAAAAAGATACAGGAATACACACGATACCTGACTGTGCTGATATGCGTAATTCAGTCACTTATGTTTATGAAATGGTTGGGGGGAAGCAATTTGATCTATCCCGGCATGGAACGACAAGCCATCCTAATGGGTGTTGTTGGCATGACGGCCGGCACAATTTTTCTGATGTGGCTCGGTGAACAAATAGATGAATACGGCATAGGTAACGGAATTAGCTTGATTATTATGGCCGGTATCATTTCCCGAATGCCGGGAACGGTTGTGCGGGTTTGGCAAAATACCGACCTTACACTGACTGCACCGCCTGGCAGCTATGGCCCGGCGAAGATATTATTTCTGATGGCGGCGTTTGTATGCGTTGTTGCCGGTGCAATTCTTATAACTCAGGGCCAACGACGAATACCGATCCAGCAGGCCAAACAAATGCGTGGTCGCAAAATGACAGTCGGTGGAAGAAGTTATTTACCGTTGAGGGTAAATCACGCTGGAGTAATGCCGATTATCTTCGCATCAAGCTTTATGATGTTTCCGCCGATTATCATTGGCCAGTTGGCAGGTAAATTCCCGCAGTCTGGATTGCTTGGTACTTTGGACTCTGCTTTCAGATATAATGCTTATACTTATAACGTCTTGTATATGTTGTTGATATTTTTATTTGCTTATTTTTGGGTAACGGTCCAATTTCAACCAAAGGAGTTGGCTAAGAACCTGCGGGATTCAGGAAGCTTCATCCCCGGACTTCGGCCCGGACGAAGGACTGCAGAATATCTGGAAACCGTAATGACCAGAATAACTTTTTTTGGGGCCGCTTTTTTATCAATGATTGCTGTTATACCGGTTGTGGTTTCAGCAGCCTTGGGAATTGAACAGATTGTAACAATGTATCTGGGTGGAACCGGTTTGTTAATTGTTGTTAGTGTCTCACTGGATTTGGTTCAGAAGATCGAAGCAAACCTTTTAATGCGAAGTTACGATGGTTTCAGTGGCGCCGGCAGGATAAAAGGAGCATATTCATGAGAATAGTATTATTAGGCGCCCCAGGTTCGGGCAAGGGAACACAATGTAAAAACATCGTGGAACGATATGGCTTGCTTCATTTATCCAGCGGTGATATTTTACGACAGGAGCGCGCTGCCGGCAGTGAATTAGGACAAAAGGCACAGAGTTATATGGATTCAGGTGCGCTTGTGCCGGATGAAATTATAATTGAGATGATGGCTAAATCAATAAAGAAAGCACCGGATGCTGGTTTCATACTGGATGGTTTTCCCAGAACCGTCAACCAGGCCGTAGAACTTGATAAATCTCTGACTCGCAACGGCCAAACAATCGATATTGTTTTGAACCTGGAGGTAGATGAAAGTATTGTAGTAAATCGAATTACCGGAAGAAGAAGTTGTCCCCAGTGTGGAGCGGTTTACCACATCAAAAACTTAAAGCCTAAAACTGCAGGTCTTTGTGATAACGATGGCACCGAACTTGTTCAACGACCTGATGATACTCCCGAAGTGGTAGCAAATCGTCTTGAAACTTATCACGAGCAGACAGAGCCGTTAGTGGATTACTATAGAAACAAGAGTACTGTTTTCGATATCGATGCCGATAAGGACGCTGGCGAAGTAAAAACTACAGTTTTTGAAATGTTGGATTCTCTTGTCGTAACATGATACGCTAATTGTGTATAAAATCAGGAGCTATAAATTAAAAGATATGAAATGAAATGGCTATAACGCTTCGCAGTCGAAGAGAAATTGAGTTAATGCGTAAAGCAGGTGCTGTTTTAGCAAGTGTTCTTTCAAAACTAAAAGAGATGGCAGAGCCGGGAGTTACCACTGCTCAGTTGGATAGTGTGGCCTTGGAAATGGCTGCTGATGCCCGAGCTGAGGTTTTGTTTAAAGGAGTTCGTTCTTCTTTGTCTAAAATCCCGTTTCCGGGTGCAATTTGTGCTTCGTTAAATGAGCAGGTTGTTCACGGGATACCCTCTGAGAAAACAAAGCTCAAGGATGGGGATATTCTCAGTATTGATTTTGGCGTCAGACTTGAAGGTTACTGTGCAGATGCCGCAGTTACAGTTGCCGTTGGTAATATTTCCGAGGACAAACGTGCATTGATGGATATGACAAAGCGTATTCTTGATACTGCAATATCAAAATCTGCCCCGTCTGTCAGATGGTCTCAGATAGCTGCCCAGATGCAGCAACTTGCTGAATCCGCAGGATATTCAGTAGTGCGAGACTTTGTTGGCCATGGTATTGGCAGGAAAATGCATGAAGAACCGAGAGTGCCGAACTTTGTCAGCAGGGAGTTACTGGCAAATGACATAGTTTTGGCTGAAGGTATGGTTTTGGCTATTGAGCCGATGATTAACGCTGGTTCATGTGACGTACGAACACTGCGGAATGGATGGACAGTGGTGACAAGAGACGGTAAATGCTCGGCTCATTTTGAACACACAATTGCGATAATGGAAAATGGTTGTGAGGTGTTGACCGTGGAGAGTTAGTGAATCGAGTTTTAAACGAGACATTGGTCATAGAGTAAGAAGTAAAATAAATGGCAAAGAAGGACACAATAAGACTGCAGGCTACCGTGACCGATGCTTTGCCGAACGCGATGTTTAGAGTGGAGCTTGAGAACGGCCATAAGGTTTTGGCGCATGTTTCAGGCAAAATGAGAATGAATTTTATTCGAATTTTGCCGGGTGATACGGTTGTAGTTGAAATGTCGCCGTATGATTTGAATAGAGGCCGAATAGTTCTACGGAATTAGTAGGAGCTTGAGTAATAATATACGGGAATATGTCTTGAGTTGCTCACTAAGGTCGGGAAAAAAGGTGTGACAGATGAAAGTTAGAAGTTCTGTAAAACGTATATGTGAGAATTGTAAGATTGTCCGTCGCAAAGGCGTTGTGCGGGTGATTTGTACTAATCCGCGACACAAACAGCGCCAGGGTTAATTGAATTCCAAGTTGAGAGTTTATTGACTTAAAGAACTGTTAATTTAAGGCAAAGAACTAAAAAAGGAGCTTATATGCC
>CAZMWN010000210.1:0-6576 GCA_964569935.1 uncultured Pirellulales bacterium | reverse complement strand
TGGCCGAAGGGCATAATCTCATCCAGAACTACAAAGTCAGCAGACTTATCAAACTCTGTAAGGACCTCTCCGTTCAATGGAACAACGAGTTCTTCGAGCATCTGATAGAAACGTTTCGTCTTCCTATGGACCGCAGGGTAAGAGAGCTGTCCATAGGCATGCGTGCACAATTGAACCTGGCGCTGGCCATGGCGACCGAACCGGAGTTGCTGATTCTTGACGACCCCACACTTGGACTGGATACCGTCGCCCGCCGACAGTTCCTCGAGCTTGCTATAGAACTTATTCAGCAACAAGAACGAACGATTTTATTCTGCTCCCATATACTCAGTGACGTCGAGCGAATCGCTGATAGGATAGGCATACTCGCCGCCGGTAAGCTCGTTGTGGACTGCAGACTGGAAGAGCTAAAAAAACGTATTAAAAAACTACAGGTGATTTTTCCCGATGCGGCACCGGAAAACATATATATAACCGAGATTATTAATCGACAAATCCGGGACAGGGAGATGGTCTTAACGGTTGCCAACTGGAACCGACAGAAACAGAATATTTTAGATACTTTCAAGCCATCAAGCTGCTCTGAAATCCCAATGAGCCTTGAGGATATCTTCATAGAATGTACCAAACCCGTTAAGGGAGTCATTCAAACCGCAGTACAGGAGATAAAAAATGCTTAAAATGCTCATACTAATCAAAAGAGAAATCTATGATAATATCGCATATTTTGTCGCGGCGCTTTTTCTTTCAATAAGTCTTACAATCTGTATAATCTCTGCGGTATATAGTTCTGATAATGTAGATGCACCTATATTTGCTATAGGTCTTTCGATTCCGGTGATTGTGATACTTATAATCGGATTCAATGCGATAGGTGTATCACAGATGTATATTGACAGAAACAGAAAAATATCCGCTTTTTTATTAACTCTCCCTGTCACTCGCGGCCGAATTCTCACAGCAAGGATTGTTACGGGAATCCTTGCTATTTTAACCTTATTTCCACCTTTGATAATTACAACTACAATATTATATGTGGTTCTCTCGCCACCTACGCCGGTTTTTAAAGGCATGTTTTTTGACATATATACAACAATAATATTAGCCGCTCTGGCCTGCTATTGTATTGGTTTACAAACCGGCTGGTTGACGGGTAAGGTACTTCCACCACTGTTGGGATTATTTTTAACGTTTATCTTTGCTTCGATTATTATTATCAAAGGTTTTGGACCTGAAATCCAAGTATTACTGGCTATATTTGTTATCGCATCTGTTATTCGTATCCGGCAAAAATTTATAAAAACTCCGCTTTAGGAATAAACCCATGAGAGCCTCGATCAATAATTTGGTTAAAGTTATGACTACCGGATTTGTCGTTCTAACGTTGCTATCACTGCCGTTATTCTGGCTACATTATATATGTGAGCGAAACCTAATTGATGTCATTTTACTTAGCGAGGCAAGAAATATTCGCCTTGAACCTTCCGGATTAGTCCCGGATGAAATTGAGAACGACCCAAATGTGACAAACCATTCTTGCATACATGCCCGGCTAAGGAATGAAGGAATCCTTGGTTTTACAGACTATTTTGAAAAGAGATATGGAGGAGAACAATTCTCGACTATTTACTTCAACGACCGGCAAGTAATATATTTTAATAAAAGTTCAGGGCATCTAATATCTAAACACCAGATTGTACAAGAGACGCCTGATGGGACTTCAACTCATAAGTATGTCACACTCTATATCGGCCCGGAAGGATTTTCTGAAACTCCCAATAAAAAGCTCGGAAGGTTTACCTCTCCGATTACAGATACAAGTCTTTCTTATCGAGGTATAGTATATGATAAGAAATTACGACGATTTTTTCTCATAAAATTCGATGAGAAAATCGTAGCTAAAGGCCCGCAATTACCGAAGGATGACCCTCACAAACCTGTTAAGATCGGCTCATTAAGAAAAAATCCTGGCATTGTAAATCTAGACTGGGATGGACCTCGGATCAAACTTTCAAATAGGAATATTGAAAAAAGTAACTTTCCAGGAGAACCGACCGTATCAACCGTACTGAACGAAGTTGCAATAGAAGATGGCAGATTCTTCCTTGTTCTCGATGAAACCGGCCGAATTGATTTGTTGGACAGGGAAACACTCGAATTTACCGGTATTGCCGGTCATCTGCCTGCATCTGATACTTTGTTTTCAGACAGGCAAATAGCAAGACCAAAGGATTTATTGGCATACGATGTCTTACCACTGACTTTAAACACCGATCATCAATACAGAGGAATGTTTGTAGCCACGGTTAATAGAGAGGGAACCGATATGGCACTCTATGTCTTTGATAAAGACGGAAAGACAGTCAAACGAGCGAAAAGCATATACACATATTACACTCATTCAGGTCGTGAGGAAATGATACCTTCGGGTAAAGCAGTTTATTTCCATAACCCCTGGGGGCCGGTCCCGACCATAACAAAGTATTTGCTGGAAAATCTGCATCCTCCGGTTTTATCTATTACCTCGTATTTTACTGCAAATAGTTTCGAGGCAGCTTCGGGTCACAGTGCATTGTTTGTCCTGCCTAATTCTTTTATTGCGATGAAGGGTCGAGATGTTAAAGGAAATTTCGCAAGCCGATTCTCATTCGCCCTGTTATTGATATTGCCATCGATTGTCTTTTCAATATTTCTTGCCTGGCGAGTTGGTAAAGATGCTGCTGTTATTGGGCTGTCGGACAATGAAAGATTGTTCTGGATATTAGGGACTATCGCTTTTGGCCTTGTTGCTTATATTACTTACAGATTAATCCGGCCGAAGTCCGCTCTTGTCACCTGTCAAAACTGCGGCAAACCAAGAAGGCCGGATATGGACAGGTGCCATCGCTGCAAAAGCAAATGGTACGTCCCGGAACTTATACCGCCGGCCTGGCGGGTAGTGGATTGAAAAACACACCCGGTTATCATACCAATTTTTTGGGTTTCATGCAATAAAAGCATATCTGTAGCGGTTGAAAAATAAGGTTGTATTTTGTCTGCTTATTATATAGGATACGGGGGAAATTTGGTTTCGCCGGAGCTTTTCCGGCACAATCTTTTTTTCACAAAAATTTCGGCAATTTGGCCTTACATTTAACGAAAGGAACAGAGGATGAATACAATCAATCGTCGTCAATTTCTCAAACATAGTCTTTCCACCGCTGCGGGTACGTATCTGGGATTATCGCTTTACAGGCCCCGGTCGGTCCTGGGGGCAAATAATGAAATTCGCGTCGCCATTATCGGAATAGGCGGACGGGGCAAGGGCCTTATTTATGATTTTCACAAAATAGAAGGCGTAAAAGTCGTCGCCTTATGCGATGCGGATAAGCAGCGTGTTGACGAGAATCTTGAAAAGTTCAAAAAAGAAAATGAAAACATGGAGGCGAACGCTGTCCAGGGATACATCGATTTTCGAAAAATTCTGGACCGCAAAGACATCGACGCCGTCGCCATCGCCGCGCCCAATCACTGGCACTCGCTCATGACGGTTATGGCCTGCCAGGCGGGCAAGCATGTCTATTCGGAAAAGCCGGTCAGTCATGCAATCTGGGAAGGCCGCAAGATGGTCGAGGCGGCACGCAAGTACGACCGTATCGTGCAGACCGGTACGCAGCAGCGGTCGTGTCCGGCAGTGCAGGAGGCCGCACGTGACATCCAGTCCGGCAAATACGGGAAGGTGCTCTGGGTACATTGTTCGAGACTAAATTCACGCCAGTCGATTGGCAAAGTCACCGAGCCCCAGCCGGTTCCGAGCAATATCGATTATAATCTCTGGGCGGGTCCTGCCCCGATGACACCGGTAATGCGAAAGAGTTTTCACTATGACTGGCATTGGCAGTGGAACTGGGGCAACGGCGAGATGGCGAACTGGGGTGTTCATTATGTTGACGACCTGCGTCATATATTAGGCTGGAACGACGTGCCGACAAAGGTCATTTCGGCCGGGAACCGTTTTGCCTGGGATGATAACGGCCAAACTCCCAACATGCTCTTTGCTCTGTACGATTACGACGGCACGAAAGCTGTCGTCGAGATTCGGAACCTGCCCGATCCCAAGCGTAGCGGCGGCAAAACCGGGGCGGTTTATCTCAAGATGCGGCACGGCAATTACATCCAGTGTGAAAACGCCAACATTCGCATTGCACGCGGCGGCGGTTGGTCCTATGACAACGATGGTAATCGTATCCATCAATACAAGGGAGATGCCGGAGCCGTTCACGTCCAGAACTTTATTGATGCCCTCCGCAGCGGTCGCAGGGAGGACCTCAATGCGGAAATCGAAGTCGGGCACCTGAGCACTACGATGTGTCACCAGGCTAATGTTTCTTTCCTGGCCGGCGCCGGGGCTTCTGCTGATGAAGCTCGCGAGAATTTTAAAGCCCATGAGGACGCCGTCAACACACTTAACGACGTGCTGCAACAACTCGACGGCAACGGCGTTGACCTTAGCAAACAAAAGCTGATTCTCGGCCCGCAACTAACTTACGACCGCAAACAGGAACGCTTTATCGGAGAAAACGCCGATAAGGCAAATAAATACATCAAATGTTCTTATCGCGAGCCGTTCGTTGTGCCTGAATCAGTATAGTCGACGTAAATCAGAAGTAACATCGCAACTGGACAAACAAACTCAACGGCGTGCCGCTGTATTCGCTCCGGAATTCGCCGCCGGAAGGTTTGTGACCCCACGGGACAAAAATACTGCCGACAAGAGAAACGTTATGGGAAAAGTCCCGCCATGTCTAAATATTTTCAAAATTCAGGAAACCTTTTACCAGTCTCTTCGTAATAAACGCAAAGAAAATGGATGAAAGTGTGCGATCGAGCAGGCCAATTAAGGGATTGCTGAACAAACAATCCAAAAAATTTTGAAGGAAATTCACATGAAAAGCAAAATGGTGGTTTTCGTATCAAGTATTATCCTATTGTCCATTCTTGCATCAGTTGATACTTACGCTGGTTCAGGTGCTGATTACTGGCCCGCATGGCGGGGGCCGGATGGGACGGGCACAGCAAAAAAAAGTAATCCGCCGCTGACCTGGAGCGAAACGGAAAATATTAAATGGAAGGTCAAGGTGCCGGGACGAGGATTATCGACTCCTGTTATCTGGGCGGACAAAATTTTCTTTTTGACGGCTGAAAATAGCGATAAAGAAGGAGCATACAAATTCGACTTTGTTTGTATGGACAGAAATACAGGTAAAGTTCTCTGGCAAAAAACCGCTCGTGAGGAAGTACCGCATGAGAAACATCACGATACCGGCAGCTTTGCTTCAAATTCATGTTTAACCGATGGTAAATATGTATGGGCGAGCTTTGGCTCGCGTGGCGTGCATTGCTACGATATTGACGGAAATCACAAATGGAGCAGGGACCTGGGAAAAATGAACAAGCTTAGGGCTTTCGGTGAGGGAAGCTCTGCTGCTTTGGCCGGCAACGCACTTATAGTTGTAATGGATCATGAAGGCGACTCCGCCATTTATGCCCTCAATAAAGAAACAGGCGAAACGATATGGACAAAGAGCCGTGACGAAGCAACATCATGGGCGACTCCGCTGCCGATCGAAGTCAACGGTAAGTTACAGGTTGTCACCAATGCAACGAACTTGATTCGCAGCTACGACGTTGAATCCGGCGATATAATCTGGCAATGCAGTGGCCAGACAAGAAATGTCATCCCTACACCGGTTACCGGCTTCGGCAAGGTATTCTGCATGAGCGGCTTTCGCGGCAGTGCTTTGTATGCTATTGAGCTTGGACGAACGGGAGATTTGAGCGGTACCGATGCAATTAGCTGGAAGATTGGCAGTGACACTCCTTATGTCCCCTCTCCATTGCTCTACGACGACAATCTTTACTTCTTTACGGTTACCAGAGGCATTCTCTCCTGCTATCAGGCAGAGACGGGAAAGCCAAATTTTGTCGCACAGAATCTCGAGGGGGTCGGTGGTTTTTATGCATCTCCGGTCGGAGCAGCGGGTCGAGTCTATTTAGCTTCTCAAAACGGTGTCACACTGGTTATTAAACATTCGGATACATACGAGGTTATGGCTTCCAACAAACTTGATGACCGATTCGACGCCTCCCCGGCTATTGTTGACAATGAGCTGTTTCTAAAAGGAAAAGAGTACATTTATTGCGTAGCTAAACCTTGAGATTTGCCGAACCTGTTGACACTGTCTTTTGGAGATATAACTCCATCGCACCACAAAATTGAGCTTATACGATAAGATTATCGTCCTATATCATATATATCTCTTGTCGAACATAGTCTATCTTGTGGCATTCTATCTTGTGAGAAATTGCGCATTTATGCCAATCCAGAGGCCATGGAAGGCCAAATCTACAAGCAATCATTCCGCATTTTATCCGGCATTAATCAGACGGAGACTTTCAAAGCAACTCCGTTAACCTGCCGATATACTCATTACAGCTTTTTTCAGTAAAAATATCTAGGAATTATGGGATTAAGTGTGTATTATATGTATCGTAACCTGCCGAACCAAAAACACATTTTTGGAGGATAGAGAAAAT
>CAZMWN010000209.1:0-6588 GCA_964569935.1 uncultured Pirellulales bacterium | reverse complement strand
TCTTAAAAAACACCAGTAATTATCGCAGGAATTGATTGTATGCCTTTTCGCGAACTTACAAAATTCCCTTAAATAAAATTACCCTACAAAATATACGAAAATTAATAAAAGCTCATACGTAAAGCGCGTACGCGCTTTACGTATGGAGAGTGCATGAAATGAATGATTTCTATATTGGGTGGATCATTGTTAATCGGAGCAATTAGCGGAAAAAAATTTTTGAGATTGCCGCGGCTACTTCGCTAGCCTAATCCGCCAAAGTAGCTTCGGCTACGAAGGCTGGAAAGCTATGAAGCCTCGCAATGACCTATTAGTATCTCAGGATACTTTATTGAGTCTAACAACAATAATAATTTTTTTAAGATGTTCGTAGTCCTTTTGATTAGTCAAAAGGACTATGAACTTAAATAGTACAAGAAACAGAAAAAACACAAAAGGAGCAGAGAAACAAAGTTAATCACTTGCCTATGAGGGATAATTTTTTATACGTAATTCACAACGAGTAAAAAAGCTGAATTATCTCAGGAATTGGTTGTATGATTTTTCTTGGGCGATTGTAGTGGCCGGGCCGTGGCCGGGATAGACTTTGGTTTCACCGGGTAAAGTAAGAAGCTTATCTTTTATACTACTCACTAACTGCGTCATACTACCGCCGGGGAAATCCGTCCTGCCAACCGAATCGGCGAAAAGGGCATCGCCGGAAAAAACAACGCCCTGCTCTTTCAAATACAAACTGATACCACCGGGCGTATGGCCGGGAGTATGAAGGACCTGCAGTTTCATATCGGCCAATTCAATCACATCCCCATCAGTCAAAGTCACATCGGCCGGTGCGGTAACAAACGCCGTACCAGTCATAGCAGATAAGTTGGAGGCCGGCTCTTCAAGCATTTCGGCATCGAATTTATGGATATAAACTTTCATATCCGGAAACCTGTCACGCAACAGGTTCAGACCTGCGATATGGTCGATATGGCCGTGAGTAAGAACAAGCGCAACCGGATTTAGTTTCTGCTCATCCAAAAAATTCACCAACGGCTCAATATCAAATCCCGCATCAATAATCAGACAGTCTGTAGCCTCCTCGCTATGTCGTAAAATATAGCAGTTGGTCTCATAAGCACCTAATGCAAAGCAATCTATTTTCATTATCAGTATCCTTAAAGACACGGCAGGATAACAAAAATCGCATCGAAGGTCAATAGTCCCGGGCCCGGCCATAGGTGCGGATTAGACTTGACCTGAGGGCGTAAGTTTGTTAGTGTGCTTTTTTTGTTCTGCGTGCCACGTGCTGCGTACCACGAAGCAACGCAGAACTCAGAACTCAGAACGAAAATATGAAGGATTTCAATCGAGTATTTAAGTATGTATGGCCGCAATGGCCGCAAATCATCGTGATTGTCTTCAGCGCAGTAATTATAGCGGCTTTTTTATCTCTGAGCCTTGTAACAATTGTACCGCTGCTGAAAGTCATGATGGGTGACGAAGGCATTCACGGCTGGGTGGAAAGAAAAATATGCACCACACGCTACGGTATCACTTTCTCTGTGCCGGACGGTATCAGTCAATCGGAAACCGCTCATCGTCTTGTGATTACAGGCATTAAGAAGGACAGTCTCGCTCAAAAGGCAGGACTACATAAATTCGATATCATTACCGGTGTTAACGGGCTTCAGACTGAAAATCAGGGCAGTGATATTCCTCGAAACAAACTGCTGCAATCCCTGGCAACCGCAGCTTCGGAGACGGAAGTTGCTATTGAAATCAGCCGGGTCCTGGAAAACGGTGCCGCGACATCAGACTTAACACTCTCTTCAGGCCGAAAACCATTTTACTTAGACTCCTTTGAAAAATTGCTAAACCTGCTACCAAGAGAGCGAACTCAGGAAAACAGAACAAAAACAGTGGTCTATATTATCATCGGGATCGGATTGATTACAATTATTCGATGTTCGGCGAAATTCTGCCAGGAATACATAACACAGAGAGTCGTCCAGGTATCAATCAATCACCTGCGGGAGGACACCTTTGCCCATGCGCTGGAGATGCCTATCAGCTTCTTCGCCAGCGAACGTCCAAGTGACACTGTCAGCCGAATTATTCGTGATAGCGACGTAATGGCAAAAGCCATCAAAGTCATGCTGGGCAAAGCATTGAGAGAGCCGCTCAACGTCCTGTTTATGGTCGGCTGGGCAATGTGGCTGAACTGGCAACTGACACTGATTTTCTTATTTGGTGCTCCCTTTGTCATGGTACTGGTTCTGGTCTTCGGCAAAAAAATGAAAAAGGCAACCCGAAAATCACTTGTAGCCGGCTCCCAGATGCTGGCAAAACTCCAGGAGACAATGGCCGGGCTGCGGATCGTCAAGGTCTATAATCGCCATGACTATGAGAATGAAAAATTCAGGATAATCAATACAAGACTTCTTAAACAATTGCTGAAAATATCCAAGGTCGATGCCGCTACGACACCGGTAATGGAAGTGTTCGGAATGTTGGCAGGCTCAGCGGCATTAATCGCCGGGGTCTACTGGATTAATACCGGCAAGATGGACGGCTCCGAAGAATTTTTCGGACTATTGATTTTACTTGGGGCAGCCGCCGAGTCGGCACGCAAAACCAGCGATGTCTGGAACAAAATCCAGGAGGCAAACGCCGCCGCTGAACGGGTTTTTGCCGTGATTGATTCGCCCATTGAACCCGAAAAGTCCGGGGCAGTTGAACTGCCAGCCTTGAAAAGCAAAATCGAATTCAAAGGTATTGTATTTACATATCCGGGCTCTATTAGGCCTGCTCTTAAACAGGTAAATCTAACGGTAGAAGCAGGACACAATCTTGCCCTGGTCGGGCCGAACGGCTCCGGTAAAACTACACTGGCTAACTTAATACCGAGGTTTTATGACCCTGATTCCGGGCGGATACTGATAGATGGAAAAGATATACGCGAGGCCACACTTACCAGCCTGCGAGATCAAATCGGAATGGTGACCCAAAACGTGGTTACATTCAACGATACGATAGCAGCCAATATCGCCTACGGCAAGCCTGATGCCACTGAAGAAGAAATCATTATTGCCGCCAGGCGTTCGTTCGCTCATGAGTTTATTGAGCCGCTACCCAAAGGGTATGATACCATGATAGGTGAAGAAAATACCGGCCTGAGCGGCGGGCAATTACAACGAATTATCATTGCAAGGGCGATTCTGAAAAACCCGGCAATTCTGATTTTCGATGAAGCAACCAGCCAGGTCGATGCAGAAAGTGAAGCAAAAATTCACAAAGCCATCGAGGAAATTATGCAGGAAAGAACCAGTATTATAATAGCCCACAGATTCAGTACCGTCGTCACTGCGGATGTGATTGTTGTGATGGATGATGGGCAAATCATCGCCCAGGGCCAACATGACCAACTGATACGAACCTGCCATCTATACCAAAGTCTATACGAAACACAGTTAGTGCAGGCATAAAAAGGAACGTCAATAACCGAACGGGAGGTTCCTAAAGGACAATAGCTAAAATATGTAATTTGATTCATATTAAGAAGTACACTCTGCCGATTAAGTTCGGTAGGTTTGTTAAAATTGTAAAATTAAACTCTCTAAATTATAATTAGATTTTTATTTAACCTTTATTTATTTAGAAATATATTTTGGAGTTATGGGGAATTAAAGCCATGTACAAGCTTTCACGGGAACAAAAAGCACATATACTTTTTACACGGTTCCAGGGAAATCCAATAATGACGCCGGCAAACTGGCCCTATCCGACAAATGCGGTTTTTAATCCCGCAGCAGTCAAATTGAATACTGAAACACTGCTGTTAATCAGGGTCGAGGATATGCGCGGTTTTTCACATTTGACGGTGGCCCGCAGCGCCGACGGACTGACGAACTGGGAAATCGATTCGGAGCCAACTCTCATGGCCGACCAAAGCTCCCGGGAAGAAAGGTGGGGCCTGGAAGATCCTCGTATTATCTGGCTCGAGGAGCAAAAGCAGTTTGCCGTTACCTACGTCTCCTTCAGCGAGGGTGGCCCTGTTGTTTCGCTGGCAATTACCAAGAATTTCAAAACATTTGCCCGCCTGGGTTCTCTTTTACCGCCTGAGGACAAGGATGCCTGCCTGTTTCCACGCAGGTTCAACGGGCGTTTCGCACTGATTCACCGCCCCATTGTCCGAGGCGAAGCCCACATGTGGATTAGTTTCTCACCGGATTTAAAACACTGGGGCGACCACAGGCCGCTGATAATGACAAGGGCCGCTTACTGGGACTGTCACAGAGTCGGTCTGGCCTGCCAGCCTATAGAAACTGAACAGGGCTGGATGTTGTTTTATCATGGAGTCCGTAATACTACAGCAGGAGCGATATACCGCGTCGGACTGGCCCTTCTGGATTTGAATGCACCATGGAAAGTCTTGCGCAGAAGCGCTGAATGGATTCTGGGCCCAAGGGCTTCTTACGAGCGTATTGGTGACGTCGGCGATGTGGTTTTTCCCAACGGTGCTATTGTGCACAAAGAAACAGACCAGCTTTACCTTTATTACGGTGCAGCCGATAGTACGGTAGCGGTTGCAACAGCCAGGTTAAGTGATTGTCTCGACTATCTTATGTCGTGCCCGGAAGAATAAAAAATAATACTCCAATAGCTTTGCGGTAATCACTCACGCTCCCGAAAACAGTGACATTTCCTTAAAGTTCCGGAGATTGAGCTTTTTGGAGATGGTCAATTGCAAACTTCGCCCGCACACTTTCCAACTTCTGTGCCTTTTTCTGGATTCTCCAGACGAGCATAATAATGGGTTCTCTTTTCCTCTCCTTAAAGGTTATTATAATCCTTCCAAAACCCATAAGACGTTCGAGGAAATCACTTGTATCAATCCGGGTGTTGTAGTCCTCTCTGCCAATCTGCTCTCCCGACTCGGTTGGACCCTCCTGAAGATTCATGTAGTTGGGCGTAATGGTCATATAATAGAACAATCCCTTAAGCCAGGACATAAAAATTACAAGCAGCCCTATGATACCCACAAGAAGATAGACTGTAACATTCATGGATATGGCAATGCGCCTGAATAACTTCAAAAAATCCATTACACTGCCAAGCAGATGAAGCCATAGCAGAAAAAACCCAAGGCTTATCAGGGTGATTAGGAGTATCTTGATACTGATATTATATTCCTCCACAAGAAAGTTCAGCAAGAAGACTACGAACCAAATACCACCGACGGCGGCCGGGGGAATACCGGGAATACACAAGAGCGCTGCAGCTAAAAATGATGTAAAAATAGTAGGGACATAGAGTATTTTCGGAGTCCAGTTATAGATAATCAACCAGTCATTAATATCGGGATCTTCCCTGAGTGCCTTCTCCATTCTCAACCTGGTCCTGAGTGTCTTTCTTAGAACAAACCATGTCACTACAACAGCAACAACAAAACCGAGAGCAATATACAAGGCTATCATTCTATTTGAAAACCATGAAAACTCCTCCACTTTCCGAACCAAATAAACAACAGCCCAAATCAGACCTCCAACGACAAGAAAAACAGACAAAATTATAATTAATTTTTTCCAATTTTTGGTTAGAAAATTTTTCCCACCACCGGCACTTTCATCCTCACGAATATTTTGCTCCGACATGATGTCTCCTTTCCCATATCAGCCAATATTATTCCTGTGGTACAATCGGTTCCCATTGCACCTTCGCGGCGCCCAATAGTGTACCAGTTGCATAGGCCATGTCAACCAGCGCTATTTGATACTCGACCAGCGCCAGAATTTCAGCGCTTTGTGCATCGGCAAAATTTGTTTGTGCTTGAAGCACATCGGTTGATGTCACCAGGCCGAGCTCGAACTGTCGCTTCTCAGCCTCAAACAGCCGACCATCCAGAATCGTACTTTGCCTGCCGGCTAAAATTCTCTGCCAGTTGGCCTCAAGCTGGTCGATAGCATTGAGCACCTCATATTCTATGACTACTCTGCGGCTATCGCGACTTGCCAGTCGCTGCCTGCGCTGGTAAAAAGCCTGACGCAGTTGACTCTTCGCCGATTCATTTCCCAAAGGCACCAGTAACTGCAGGCCAAGACGATGGTCCTCAAACCTATTGTCGAAAAGCAGATCGTACGAGTCATCCCTTTTAGAACCCAGGCCGTTCACATTATATGTGTAATCCATCGTTACCAAAGGCAGCGTTTGGTTTTCCATATAGTTAAGAGTACTAACATCCTGAGCAATTTGCAACTCTAACTCGAGCATTTCCATGCGTTGTTCAACAGCTATCGCAACCAACCGCTGCTTATCGAGTTGATAACGAACGGGATCCGGCTCGGTAAATGGTATCAGAACCGTAGCCGTTTCCATTTCCAATCCCGCCTTGTTGAGTATCCGCTTTAGTTCTCGTTCGCGGTCGCGTACATCGTTCTCTGCCACGATGATAGCCTCAAGCTGCTGTGCCAACCCGGCCTCAGTGCGAATAACCTCAACCTGTGCCACCTCTCCGGCCGCCACAAGACGCTGAGCCTGCTCAAACAGGGCCTTGGCTAAATCGTACTGCTGTTTGCGTACATTCAGCTCCCGCCTGGCGGCATA
>CAZMWN010000208.1:5214-6642 GCA_964569935.1 uncultured Pirellulales bacterium | reverse complement strand
TCCATCATGTATGAAGCGAAATACACCTCCGCTGGCATTGTCACCGTTGTATGTTTGGCCGTCTACAAATTTGCCTCCAGTAATTTGATAGTATCGTCCGAGGGAATATGTACTGTTGTCAATATGGCCATTCATAACAGCTTGTGCCGTGCTACTTATTGCCAAAAGTACTCCTGCTGTAGCAAAAAGTATGAATAACTTCCTCATGTTTCACTCCTTCTTTCTTAGATTAAAGTTTTCAATCTTTAATTTTAATCCTATAATGTTCTGCGTCTTTTC
Source organism: uncultured Pirellulales bacterium (assembly GCA_964569935.1). GTDB lineage: Bacteria > Planctomycetota > Phycisphaerae > Sedimentisphaerales > Anaerobacaceae > JAFGPS01. Next base: position 6,363 of record CAZMWN010000208.1, on the reverse strand, counting down.
AGCCAGCCGACCAGTCCTGCTCCGAGACCGCCCAACAGAATCGCACCGGGAGCGGGAATGGCGATAATGCTGCCTGATGACAGCAAGTCTTGTCCTCCTGTTGGCGGAAAAGATGGTACACCGACACTGCTGAGAGCCGATGGAGGCAATGCATTGCCACTGTTATCGACATAGTCCTGAATCACAAACTCCCAAGTCTCGTTGGGCTGGAAGATGCCATCGGCATTGATGCTCTCGAAAATCAACGGCGTATTAAGACCGATACTGTCAATCTTAAAAGCCAGCCCGCCATTAATCCAGCCGTCATCATTTGTCAGGGTTGTCGTCAAATCAGCAACATACCAAACACTGGTCCAGGCGATACTAGTTAGGTTAGTTATACCAACGACCGGATTTGGAATACTTGGATTATCAGTACTTGGTGAAACATGGCAGGGCGAGTATGCCGTGTCTTGATTGTAGTATGACGAGATCAGCTCATTCTGCGGAAACGGACCACCGGTTGGTGGATTCACGCCCAGTTCATGAACCCAGTACGGAGTCCACAACGGGTCCTGATTGCCGATATCGAACCACTGTGAAGTAGTTGGAATAGCGACCGCCGTATTGCTTGTGCACACAAGTAACACAAGAAAAATTGAAGTGAAGAGTATTTTTTTCATCTCACACCCTCTTCCTGTTTAAATTTCCTCTTATTCTCTCCTCCTGTTTATTTTAAAAAGACTCATACACATTTGAAAAAAGCAATTCCTCAGATGCATTAGCTTTTTAAAATATCTGGCCAGAAACGGATATGAGAAATACCTGACCACTCCTCCTTGAATTTATAAAAATTCATTGTAATGTTAACCGCAATTGCTTTCTAAGTCAAGTGTTTTTTGTGCATTTTCACAATATTTTAAGTACAAAAAGGCCTTATTTTAACATTTGTGTATCTTGTGGCAGACAAAAAAGCGTCTCAATACCGATAAACATGCAATTATCTCCAAAAAACAAGGATTTTACAGAATTCCAACCAAACTCCTGTGTTAAAAGCAGGAACTTTTTTCGAAGTGATACTATCTGCTTTAGTTCTACCCAGCATTTTCTCTATAAATTCGTATTATTGTACAGATTAATCAAGCGGATTTAATTTGTGCGACGAGTTGT
>CAZMWN010000208.1:0-5114 GCA_964569935.1 uncultured Pirellulales bacterium | reverse complement strand
CGGGTTTGGGGGGATTGATTGTTATGGGCCTGTTTGAAAGCGGCAGTTGAAGAAGCGTTCTGCCTTTTGAATAATTCAAAACCGGCAAAAATAGCTTACGGAATGAATCAAAGATTAAGAGAAATCCATAATATACCCGTTATAATTGCTTAATTCGACACGAGTCACTGTTTTTGTCTTGTTTAGACATTGGATTTGACTTATTATTACAATGTCTATAAGCAAATGATGTCACTCAATCATTAATGAGAAAATGAAAGGATAAACTTATGTTTGAAACATTGGATAAAATGATGCTCGCAGGGCTCGGTGCAATATCAATGACTCGCGAAAGAGCCGAGAAAATATTCGACGAATATGTCAGCAGGGGCAAGGTTGAAAAGGAAAGCCGCTCCGGATTCATCAAGGCCGTTATGGACTCCGCCGACAAAAATCGCCAAGAGCTCGAGAAGCTTATCGCCAAACAGATTAACGAGACAGTGAAGCATATGAATCTTCCAACCCGTGAAGACATTCAGCGACTCGAGAAGAAACTGGACAAACTTTCAAAAAAAGGGTCTTAACATTTGACGGCTCTAAGGTTCAATCTGCGAAGTAAGTTCGACCGCCTGCGATGCTACCGTCACATCATGGCCGTGCTGGTAAAGTACGGTTTCGAAGAAGTGGCCGGTGCTCTTCGCTCACGTTTGTCCATCAGGCTGGGAGAAAAAACAGGCTCGACTCAGGTCAGCGAGACGGCAACGGGCACACGCCCTCAGCGTGTTCGAATGGCTCTGGAAGAGTTAGGCCCTGCTTTCGTAAAGCTGGGGCAGCTTCTGAGTACGCGTCCCGACCTGATGCCTGCGGAATACATCAAGGAACTGGAGCATCTGCAGGACCGGGTGGCACCGGAACAAGTGGAGAAAATTACAGAACAGCTCCGCCAGGAACTTGCCGGGCCTGTTGAGGAAATATTCGAGAGTTTCGAACAAAAGCCGATCGCCGCAGGAAGTATCGCTCAAATACATCGTGCAGTAACACACGACGGCCTGCATGTGGCGGTAAAAGTACGCCGGCCTGATATCGTCGATACCATACGTTCCGAGTGCGAAATTCTACAAGACCTTGTCGGAATCCTGAAAAACACATTGTTCAAACCGGAAACCATCGACGTGGAGGATATGGTTCACGAGCTAACCGAGGCCATTTCCAAGGAAACAGACCTGGCCAACGAAAGGCGCAATCAGTTACGTTTCTTAAAACTTTTCGACGACGACGAGACTGTGCATATTCCCAAGGTTTACGAGGATTTCTGCACACCCGGCGTACTTACCATGGAATTTATAGACGGCATAAAATCAACGGACAAGCAAGCCATCGAAGAGCGCGGCCTGAACCGCTCACTGCTGGCACATCGCGGCGCGCAGTTCGTTCTAAAGCAGATGTTCGAGTTTGGCTTTTTCCACACCGACCCACATCCCGGTAACTTTTTTCTGCTGGACGACAATGTGCTGGCACCCATAGACTTCGGCCAGGTCGCCCGATTGTCCGTTCAGGACCGTAAGTTCTTCAACCAGATTGTGCTATCCATCGTGGACCGTGACGCTGCAACCATCGTACGGGCACTGGAGGGTGAAAATATGCTATCGGATGAAACCGACATCCACAAACTGACAACCGACACCGAGCAGTTAATCGACACGTACCATGACTTTCGGCTTAAGGATGTCCCCTTCGGCATGATAGCAATGCAGACCTTCGATCTGTTTCGCAACAATCATGTCCATCCTCCTACTCAGTTCACGCTAATGCTTAAAAGTATGATGACAATAGAATCACTGGCAACCTCGCTCGACCCGGAATTCAGACTCATAGAAGCCCTCAAGCCCTACGCCAGGCGTTCCGGCCTTCGGGACTTCGAGCCGAAACAGGTTCTGAGAAATATCCGAACGGCCATGCAGGGCGCCGGGGACCTGGCTTCCAGGCTGCCCGAGGATATAAACACCGTGTTGACAAAGTTTCGCCAGGGCAAGTTCCAGATGCGCATCCACCATGAACATCTCGAGAATTTAACCAATACGCTGGACAAGAGCTCCAACCGTGTCAGTTTCGCCCTTATCATCGCTGCATTGCTGATAGGCTCCAGTATGCTTGTCGCACAGCAGGGAACGGTGCTCGGACTTATAAGCTTTCAGAGCATGGGCGTACTCGGATATATCATTGCCGCCATCATCGGAATCTGGCTGGTTATTTCCATTATGCGAAGCCGTCACTTATAATCTCAGCGGCACTACTGAGATTTCCTCCAATAGACTTGTTCCGAATTGTTTCACTTTTGTCAATTTCAGATGTCACCCCGCCGAAGTCTGCATTTTTATGATGCGGTTTTTATTTGTGCGACGAGTTGTCGGGTTTGGGGGGATTGATTGTTATGGGCCTGTTTGAAAGCGGCAGTTGAAGAAGTGTTTTGCTGTTTAAACAATTCATTGCCGGTTATAATTTCCTGCAGGGCTTTCGATTTCGTTTTGGTATTCCTTAAAAACCGAACAGCCTGCGTTCCGTAAACTCCGCCGAACAGAGCACAGATGCCAATACCCAACTCCAACGCAGCATCAGCTACCTGCCAGCCGTCAGGTCGATTCGCTCCGGCCTGGATTGCCGAACCTACAAGCTTCCAGTTCGACTCAGCTAAAATGTCCTCGGCGGTATCGGCCTGAGGGAACTCTTTCGGCAGACCATAATAAGTAGTAAACGCCCTGCTCTGAACCTCACCCAGTTGGGTAAGGGCCTGGAGCTTCTGCGATGCGTTTTCCTTCCTGGCGGTATCAGCCGCAAAAACTGTAGTGCGGTTGTGAAGCCAGGCATTTTGCTTTTGAGCCTCATTCGGGGCAAAACGCAGACTCTCACAGCCTGCCAACAACAGGCAAACCAACATATACGTTAAAACGTACGTACGAAAACCGCTTTGTGAATTTTTATGATTGTGCATTATTTTCATCTTTTTACTCCTGTTTTTTTGTTGAACCAATGACATTAAACTGTAATACTATCCCATAGGAAAGACGGAATACTGGAGTAGAAAGGATATTCCCATGGGCACAGCAAAATCTTTCAGCCCGAGAATTATTTTGCTCTCTCATAAAGTTGCTAAGCACCCGGAGGCTCAGCGAATTTTGAGCTTGTTTCCAGCCGCGGATGTCCGCGTAATCGAGAAGCAGCGTAATCCATCACTGCCGGATATGTCACCGTCTCAATCATTGCTGGCCGGTAAAAGAACTTTAATGATCGGTCGAACCACTTCTTTTGTTGGATACTTCGACGGCCGGCTCGGCAAAAATGTCCGATGCCGCCCATACTACAAACTGGTTCCGATCTCGAATGGGTGTCCTTACTATTGCACGTATTGTTATCTGGCATTTGTTTATCGCAGGCACTCTCCTTTCATCAAAATCAACATCAACCATGACGCTATGTTCAGGCAAATTCGAGAAACTATATCCGATGCAGTCGGAAAGGTCAGCTTTAACATGGGCGAGATGCTCGATAGCCTTGCACTTGACCATATCGCCAACCTGACAACAATGCTGGTCCCATTATTTTCAGAATTCTCCAAAGGTTTTCTTATACTGCTGACCAAAAGCAGCAACATTGATAACCTTCTGGCGGTTGAACCTAACGGACAAATCATTCTGTCCTGGAGCTTGAACAGCATGCAGGTGATTCACCAATACGAATTAGGCACAGCCGACCTTGACGACCGCATCGAGGCTGCCAGACGATGCCAGGAATATGGTTATCGCATCCGGTTCCGCATCGACCCTGGTATTCTCCACCAGGACTGGCAAACCGGTTATGCTGATTTAATCCAGAAGGCACTCACTGCCGTCAAACCCGAAAATATCACACTCGGCATGTTAAGGTTTCTTCCCGGCCATTTCCGTCTTGCCGAAAGGACATATGGCGAGCGGACTCGAAAACTCCGAGAGCATAATTTCGATAAAGGAGCTTCGGACCGCAAACTCTGCTATCCTCATAAGGAACGGATAGAATTCTATAGATTCCTTATCGATAAAATTCGCAGCTTCGATAAGGACGTCCCTATCGGTCTTTGCAGAGAAACGCCTGAGATTTGGAGCATTTTCAAAAACCGCTGTGAGCCGGCCAAATGCAACTGCGTAACATGGTAGCCAGTGACATTAGAAAACCTCTTCGGTTTTATCGTCTTCGGAAGTGTCTTTTTCAACCACTCGCAGGCGGTATTCATGTGAAACACTTTTACACCAGAGTAATTCAAGCTTCTTTTCAAATTCCTTTTGTCCGATCAGAAGCATACTCACATCACGCTGGAGCACATCAAGCTGTCTCTGCAAATTGACCCAGCTACCGACAATCAAGGAGGCTAAAAGTATAAGCTGAACAAGAACAGAGAGATTGATCTGCCGATTCAGCCGCCATCCTGTTGAATTTTCACCAGCCATTTTCAAGGAGCGAACAGCCTACGTCCCAGTGACACTCCGACATACAAGACAATCCCTATCTGAAATATTTTTTTGTTTTTTTTCTAAAGTTTTTTACTTTCACAGCCGATACAGCACGCATTGTCATTTAAGCGAGAATAATGGCAAACCGCACTTAGCACACATAAACAGTAACGTAACCGGGGTGTCTTAATAATCCCGCGTTTGAAAAAACCTTATTATCTTTTTAAAGACAAATATCATGACAATAGATTACGCTTTGTACAAAAACAAATTAACAGGCGCCGACGATCTTTACGCGGCAAGAACGCTTATAACTTCATCGGCAGACCTCGAAGCCATCGCCGACCGCATCGTCGAGCAAGGCTCAACCGTCACAAGGACCGATTGTATAGCGGTTCTCGAAGGGGCCGTTACCGCCGTCCAGAACATGCTGCTGGAAGGTGCAAGAGTCAACTTCGGCGGCCTTTTCGACCTGTACCCGAAGATAAAGGGCAAGTTCAACAGCATAACCGACCACTACGATCCTGCGCGTCACAAGATAGATATCGGTGCTACTCCGGGCAGCAGAGTTCGCAAGTACGTCCGTGAAAACGCTGCTGTAATACCTAATTCTCTGAGCACCTGCTCAGTCGGAACGCCCAATTCTTTCTTTAT
>CAZMWN010000207.1:0-6655 GCA_964569935.1 uncultured Pirellulales bacterium | reverse complement strand
ATACATTCGTGGGATCCCTTATTTTGGTTATCATTTTCTTGTGTTGTTTCAGGAAACTGCGACTCATTGCTAAGTTTGTCGTTTTTGACCATTATATTTTTTCCTTTTCCTTAATATGCGTAAACATCGCCCTTCTAGGGTGGCCCTCCTTCTATAGTTCTGTCGTTGAAAAGTGGTAGTTTCACAATCGTCATGACCCCTGGATTCTGAGGGTCAACAACATGAATTTCTTTCTTCTGTGATACTGCATCGACATAGATGCGCATAAGAGATAGAGAAAACTTAAAGACATCTGTTATACTCAAGTCAAACATTTTCTTGATGCGTGTGACTTCATTGGCCGCACCTTGTGTAACATCAATAGTGTAACGTTGTTTCGGCTGAGATTCGGAACCTCTGTTATCGCTGGATTTGGTAGGATTAGGAGAGATATTGTTAAATTGTGCTTCTGTTTTGTTCATGCGTCTCCTGTTTAAAAAATTTATTGTGAAGTTTGTCCTAAGTAATGGTTACCCGTTTTGCCTAAACACAGCGAAGTTCCACTTTCTCTTTTTCATACTCTTCTTCTTTGCCATTTTTAAGACCTCCATAATTAAAAAGTTAATTGTTCTCCGCCGCTAACTATCGTAGCGGCGCTTGTATATCACCCATTATTTTAACTAACTGTTACTAGCTATGCAAGACAATTTCCTTAAATTTTAAAGAATTTTTACAGATTTTCCCTCCATTGTTGCCAAATCTCTCTTAACGGCCCAATTTCAAATATTGTTCACGCATGGAAAGTTTAAATTTCTTTACAAAAGTCAAAAAAAGCAAGCATAACAGAAAATCAAACAATTTCCCCAAGTGATGCCTTACGACGCACTCATGATAACATTCAATTGCCCATTCGGCGCTGCTCAGGACTTCGATTTCAATTGGTTGATTTTGGTGAGGCAATCGCTGAATTGTTCACGGGATTTTTCTATATAGGCATTAACTTCATCGATGTAACCATCGGCGGACGCCGACCAGACACGGTTTAGATAGCGTTCGCCTGCGGCGAAACTGCTCATAATTTCGCCGTAGGCCACAAGGCCGAAAATATGTGAGATGCTCCGGCGGGCATCGACAAAAATCGCCAGGTCATCCAGGAAAAGCTCATCAATCTTAAAACGAACATCATACGTATTAATGGATTGCTTTTGGCTATTGAGTTGTGTTATATTTCCAACGATTCGGCCGAGACTATCTTCAATTGACTGGATATTCGAAGCGAGTTTATCTTCGGCGTGACTTTCCTTTCGTTCTCCGAAATGAACGAATGCGATACCTGCGGCCCCGACAAATATCGATACTATAAAGTAGCCCCAATACACACTTTCCTGGCTTATAACAGCGGCGAGCGAACCGGCTAAAAAGCCGACAGTTATGATTATGTATCCAATTTTTTTCATCGGTTTTATCCACCTACTGAACCAGAAATAACAAAATACAAGGCATAGCCGACTCCGACTAATGCTTCTCCAACGATAAGGCCTGTGGCAACGGGAACTCCGACTTCTTCACTGAATCGCTGTCCTTTAATGCGATCCACGAGTAATCGAATAACCGTTCCAATGCTGTACGTTAATACTATAGCAAAGGGCAGGTAAAATCCCAGGCCAACAAGAATACCAAGCCCGCCAATACCACTGGCGCTAAGTAACGCTCCCAAACCGGCACCGGCAATATATTTATTCAAGGGGACATCCCCACCGAGAACGCCCTCAATCATACTTGCCAAAGCCTTGCCCTGCGGCGCAGGCAAACGGTCGCTGCCCAATCCGTAAGCTTTATGAAGGACAAAAATCAGAACCAGAATAACAATAGGGCCGAGCCATGTAGCGAGAAACTGGCCTATCTGCTGCTTTTTGGGTGAGGCTCCAACAAGGTAACCGGTTTTCAAATCCAGCATCAAATCACAGGCCTGGGCCATTGCGACACAAGCGGCGGCACCGACCATGACCGATGAGATTATCGCCGCAGAATCGCCAAGTCCTTTACTTATAACAATCAAAATTGTTACAGCGATAAGAGTCATCCCGCTTAACGGCGACCAGTTCGTTCTGCCGATACATTCTGAGAGTATGACACCCGCCACCCATATCCAAATAGTGCCAAGCAAGGCCATTACAGCTCCGCGAAAGATACCCATTTCCTTAACAGAGAGGATGGAAATGATAAAGAGTAATATAGTTGCTCCGGCGATACCGATATAAAGCAGTTTGATGGGCATTTCATCTTTCGATAAAGCTGTTTTTGACTTGGCCGCAGATTGCATACTGCGCACGGCACTTGCGATAAGTGGCAGGGCCAGCACAATGCCGGCCAAAGCACCGCCGATGAGCATGCCAATCCCAACCGGTCTAAATAAGTTCAATCTCATGTAATCAGGCATTGTCTGCTCAAGGGTTGTTAGCGTTTCAGGTGTGGGCAGAAGATTACGTGCAGCCAGAATCGGGGCCAAAATCCAGTAGCAGACAAAACCTCCAACGATGAAATAAAAGCCTCCCTTTCCCGATATAAAGCCGACCCCGATTGTCATCAGAGATATATACCAGATGCCGTTCATATATTCCGGCATTCCAATCAACTTCCCAAGGTCCCAATACTCAAATCCGCTCAGATGTCTTATCTGGCTCATATACTGGCTGATGAAATATACGAGACCGCTTATCATCATACCGGAAAGCAACAGTATGGCTTTGTGGACGCCGGCACCGGGTGATTTCAGGATTGTAGCTACCGCCACACCGCCGGGATAGGTAAGACGTTCGAAATCTATCATCTGTTTGCGGAGCGGGATTATAAATGCGATACCCAAAATTCCCCCGGCAATGCAGGCAAAGACCATCAAAACGACGTTAAAATTTGTTTGACCGAGAATAAATAAAGCAGGGACGGTAAACATCAAACCCGCAGAGGCCCCGTTGACGGCACTGGCGATAGTCTGGTTGATGTTGTTTTCAATAATGCTGCTTCGACGCATTATGCCGCGAAGAATCCCGAACCCCAAAATGGCAGCCAATTCCGAGCCTTCAATCGAGAAGCCGAGTATTAAACTGGCATAGCCGATGCTAATGGCAATGAGAATCCCCAATCCGTAACCCACAAGCACCGCAGTAAATGTTAGTTCCGGATAAGGCCCTGTGCGGATAATTCTTTCTGAACCATCTCCATGCTTGGTCACTACTAACTCTCCTTCAGGAAGTTATATTATGCAGACTCAGTCATACGAAATAATTGACTTAACATTATAGTCGGTTAGTTTTTCCCGTCCCCCCAGATCGACAAGCTCAACAAGAAATGTAACGCCTACAACCATGCCCCCAATTTTTTCGATAAGGCGGCATGCCGCCGCCATTGTCCCACCTGTTGCCAGCAAATCATCAACCATCAGAACCTTAGCCTGATTCCGAAAAGCATCGCGATGTACTTCCAAAGTATCGGTGCCGTATTCCAAATCATAGCTGATACTTTCAGTTTGCCAGGGCAGCTTGCCTTTTTTACGTATAGGAATAAAACCTGCTCCAAGTTTTTCAGCGACTGCTGCTCCAAATATAAATCCTCTGGCCTCCACGGCAGCGACATATTCAACACCAACATCTAAAAAATCTGCACATAGTGCATCTAATGCCGCTTTATATGCCTGCCGATCCGCCAACAATGTTGTAATATCGCGAAATAAAATTCCCTTTTTCGGCCAATCGGGTATCTCACGAATGTATTCTCTCAGATCGATTACGTTACTGGTCATGTATTTCCCTTCCACGGTAAATATCAATATTTACATTTGCCAGAAAAGAACAAACTTCCTGTTTGCTGTATATTGTGAATAGATTATTAACGAAATGCAAGTTTTATTGAATTGTTTTTGATGCTACTCTTCGGTCATATATTCATAGAGCTTGGTCAGAGCATCACGTCGAATTTGGCGAATCCTTTCTCGAGTCAAATCCATTTTTTCACCGATTTCCTTGAGCGTCAACGGATTCCTTCCGCCTAAGCCATAATGTAACTTCAGGACTTCAGCTTCTCTCGGCTCAATCTCGTTAAGTAATTTGATAGCTTTGACTTTTTCTTCAAGGGCTTCCAATGCATCTTCCGGCCTGCCGGCGCTATGATCCTCCAGTACCACCTCAAGCATTTGGTCGTCATCTGTGCCCTCACTATTGTCGGTTTCACCTACAGAGCTAAGAGCTTCAACAATACGATTTACCACCTTTGCTTTTCGCAACGGGAGTTTCATAATCCCGGCCATTTCTTCAACACTCACAGTTCTGCCAAGAGTGCTTTCCAGTTCAGCCGCTGTTTGTCGCCACTGATTTATCAAAGCAACCATATAGGTAGGAATATGTACAGGCTGGATGTTTTCCAGCAGCGCACGCTTAATGCTTTGTTTAATCCACCACGCTGCATACGTGCTGAAACGTACTCCACGATTAGGATCAAAATAATCAACCGCCCTTATAAGACCCAAATTACCTTCTTCTATCAAGTCGCCAAGGCTCATTCCCCGCGCGGCATACTTCTTAGCAATATTGACAACCAACCGAAGATTGCTCCGAACAAGCTGCTCTCTGGCAAACGGGTCATTCTCACCAATAATCAGCTTGCCTAAATCTCGTTCTTCGTCAAATGTCAGTAAGGACGCCTCATCTATGTCTTTGAGGTATTCTTTTAGGGTAATATCAAAAGCGATAGCTCACTCCCGCCCAACCAAAAGCCTCTCAGCTCCGGCCGTATGGGCAAATTGCGTAATAACCACACCTGCTTATCGGACGAATTCCTCCCTGCCCCGGATATACTATTTGAGGTATCGGTTATATTTGCCCGCGGGTTTAGTTGGCTCAAAACAAAACTCTCCCCGTATCCGCACATTGCGACTATATTTGTATATATTGAAGTCGGAACTAATGTGGACTTATTATGGCACCCCCAAATAAAAAAATGGCCTATACTGAATCAATCAATATAGGCCAAAAATCTCAAAATATAAATTTTCAGGCTGCTTGCAGTTAAGTTCTATCAATCCTGCGGCCACAACATTTCATCAAGCCACTTATCGGCTAAAACAGCAAAGTCACTGAAATTAACCACCATGGTAGTTCCTTGTCCGGCTTCGTAGAATTCCGCCCGCGATGGCACCGAATGCAGTTCGCCATCATTGGGAGTCGTATCAGCCAAGTATGCAATCTGAGCCGCCGAAAGCGCACGGTTATACATGCGAATTTCATCCAGGTCGCCGTTAAAGACCTCGGGGCTGGCATCCCAGCCTACACCATTGGTATTACCAATTCCCATACTGGCAGACAAACCGCCACCAAAAGTAAACGGCCCGGATGCTACCTGCCTTCCATTTAGATAAATCACAGCAGTAGTCCCGTCAAATGTGACCGCCACGTGCACCCATCTTCCGATAAACGCCGTCATCAAACCGTTCTCGGAATACACATCAGTATTTGCATCCGTATATTGTCGGAAACCAAGAGCATCATTGCCACCGGTTGTATCAACCTCGAACATGAATTTCAAGCCTTCAGCCTCCCAACTGTCTCTTTTTCCAATCAAGCCCTGATGGTCCGAACCTGCGTGTGACCCAAGCCACTTTACCCAGATAGACAAAGTCAACTGTCCCGTCCCTGAAGCAGGATCCCAAGATCCGATGTCTATTTTGGTGCCTGCGCTGCCGTCAAAACGCACTGCGCTGGTACCCATCAATCCCGACGGGTTCCATGACGCGTTGTATGAAAGAGTTCCATCATGATTGCTACCGGAAGCATCTACAGTCATAGTACCGGTTCCTTCATTCAGCGGATAGTGTGCAACAAGCCCTGACGTGCCCGGTAACGCCGTAGCAACAACCTCATCTTCAACAAGCCAGTCACGTACCAAAACGGCCAATTCCTGATAATCTATCACGCAATCGCCGGCAGGATCCCCGGCGGGCGCAAAATCTATTTTTGCAAATTCAGCCGAACGCTCCGAAAGAACACATCGAGGCAGATACAACCGGATATCATCGAAAATCACCTTACCTGTACCACCGGCCTGCGGATTATCTCTGTCACTAAAGCCGATAGCAATACTGTCAACATCGGATAAAACTATACCACCATCCTCGAACTGTTTCAGGTCAATGTCCCACTGTTGCCAGCCTGCTATCTGTGATGCAGCAGGATCAGGATGATTCACAGTAACGGGAAGTCCGGTACTATTTGCAACAGTAACATACATCTGCTCAGCATAATTATTCGGATCGCCATAGAACCATATTGATAATGCCTTGACTCCTTCCTCAGTCCAGTCCCGCTGGTCGTCCAAAGTCATCTTCGCTTCCGCATACTTGAAGTCTGTATCATAGGAAAACGGCATCGCTTGATTACCCCCATGAACAATTGTCAGCTCGGCAAGAGGAGGATAATCATAACTTGAAAGAGAACCATTTTCAGGTATCTCGTAGCCATCTTTCCATGCCTCATATATCCTATTGCTGCCCTCCTGGTCGGGATCCAGGTCATTGTATGATTCCATATCGTCCACAACAAGAAAGTCACCAACGGTAAAGTTCCAGACGGGCCCTTCCCAGATATCAGGTTCGTTGACCTCATCAACTCGCCAGTAGTAGGTCTTA
>CAZMWN010000206.1:0-6710 GCA_964569935.1 uncultured Pirellulales bacterium | reverse complement strand
GAGCAACGGCCTTTTAAGCCGTAGGTCTTGGGTTCGAGTCCCAACACTCTCATTCTTGTAAGATTTGCTATAGCATGCACTTCCGCTTCTCTTCCTGGCATGGTTTTTGGTGTAATATTGCATAGAATTAGTTTTCCAGGTTCGAGTTTTTCATCTATCCCCGAACTCGATTCGTTCAGGATTCAGATTTTAAAATCGCGCTGTTTCTTGCGAAATAAAGATTCATTTTCGTTACCAGTTGCCAAACTGCTGCCTTTCATATATAGAAAGAACCGTAAAATGACCAATCAACAGAAAATTTCAAGATACAAAATAAAACAGGAGGCCTGGAAAATGAGAATAATAAAAAACATACAAAAATGGTTAAAGAAATTACTGGATCCTGGGCTTAGTTCACCTACCGGGATTGATTCCCACAAATGGGAAAGCAAAATAGAGATTCTACATAATTTCTCAGGCGGGCATTATTGAACCACTATGTAACAAGCGAGCAGCTTTTCTTCCACTTTAACGGACAGCTATTCTCGTAACCAAGAGCCGTTCATACCTTCTAACTACCGTGCAAACATTTGACAATTTCCTTATCACGATACATCCCTTTACTCCAGACTTTGTATAAGCCAAGGAAAAAATCCTCTCGTGGTTCTATTTTATTTGGGGTATTATAGTTAAAATGACCAATCGGTTTGGTTCTGGATATTATTGCACGGGGCAGATTAATAAAGGCGGCTTCGCTGAATGAAAAAATATCTTAAGAAAGCCCTCGGAATCATTCTAATTATCCTGGGTTTTCTTGCTCTAATTACTCCGCTTTCTCCCGGCTCATGGCTAATACTGGTCGGGCTTGAATTATTGGGACTTCGGTTTCTGCTTGAAGATAAGCTGCCTGCATTTCTCAAAGCCGGTAAAAAGGGCAGGTTTAGGAATCCGTTCAAAAAAAATAAGCAAAAGCACTCAAGTGAACCAACCCGGCTAAAGTGAAGAGCAAAACCGACAATATTTCTATATATACCGAATAAAGGAAACTAGCACAGTGAGCAGTATGTTCTACAATCTCGGCAAGATGGTCGGGCCGAAAGTTCGGAAAGCTAAATGGATATGGCAATCAATGACCGGCAGCGAAGCCGACACCATCAAAATGGAGTACGAAGTAGGTCGGGACCTGGCACGTGATATTAGAAATCAGGTAGAGCTTGACCATGAGCTTGACACAAAACAGATGTTAAACGAAATAGGGCCCCATCTTGCTGAATATGTGGCCAACAGATTCCGTACTTTCAGTTTTGAGACTATAAAAGGTGCCGAACCTAATGCATTCGCTCTGCCGGGCGGTTTTATCTTCATAACAAGACCGCTGGTGGAACTCTGTGGTGAAGATCAGGACGAGCTGGCATTTATCCTCGGGCACGAGATGGCTCACGTCATCCGGGGGCACGCTATGAAACGTATTATAAGTGACTCTGCTATCAACGTCGCTTCCCATGCCGTACCGATACGAGGACAGCTTTCTGGTTGGTTGCGGAAAGTAGGCATTCAATTCCTTGAAAGTGCTTATTCTCAGGAGCTTGAGTCTCAGGCTGATAAACTCGGAGTACGACTGTCTGATGCTGCCGGATATAATCCTAATGCCTCTATGCAACTACTTAGGCGTCTGGCCGAACAGAATTCCTCTGAAAGTCAATCAGACCTTGGCAGTTATTTTTCTTCGCACCCACCTTTCGAAGTTCGAATACGCAATATTAATCAACTGTTATTAAAGTGACGTGTAAAACAAAGCTATGGGACCGTAAGTCTTTCAGCAACCAGATCAGCAACAGCCTCAGCAGTATTGCTTCTGTCGAGTTGCTTTTGTGAATTTAGTAAATCCTCCGGTGTAATCTGCTCTGACTTATCCAGATGACTGCGAACTTTTTTAATCCACGAAACCAATGCTTTAACAACTTCAGGATCAAAATCGTATCCGGATGAATCAACCATAATTTTCATAGCTTCGTCAATAGATAGTGAACTATGATAAGCCCGATCAGAAGTCAGAGCATCAAACGAATCTGCCACGGCTAAAATGCGAGCACCAAGCGGTATCGAACTATGGGATAGACCATCCGGATAGCCCTGACCGTTCCATTTCTCGTGATGATATCGAACTATAGCAACTTCTTGTTCCAGAAAATTCATCTTTTCCAAGATGCGAACAGCTATAAGCGGATGTTGTTCAATAATGCTGCGCTCACGTAATGTAAGCCTGTTTGTCTTAGATAGAATCGCATCTGGCACACCAATTTTACCGATATCGTGAATCATAGCAGCTCGACGAATTATTTCCAGTTGTTTGGGAGGGATATCCATAGTCTGAGCAATGCCGACGGAATAGTGCATTACGTTTTCGGAATGCTTCTTTGAATATATGTCTTTGGCTTCGAGAGCCTGCACTAATCCCCAGATGCTTTGTATAAACATTTTCTCCGCCTGCTCTGAGAGGCCGGCAATACGTCTCTTAAGTCTCCTGATTTTTTCAATCTCGATGTCACCTTTGTTCAGAGCCTTTGACATAGTTTTGTCCCAGAGCTTAACACAGTTCCGACCGACATTTTTTGCTTCATACAAGGCCAGGTCGGCTCTGCGAATTATCTCACTGGAAGCATCTTTGCTACCTGGAAGTCTTTGTGCTACTCCACAACTAATCGTCATAGAGATGTTCTCCGCCACCGGAATTTTCTGGACTTCCGTTCGAATACGCTCTAAAAGTTTCACTGCATCATCAGCCTTGGTTTCCGGCATTAATATGACAAATTCATCACCACCATACCGTGCCAATATGTCTGGTGTTCTCTTTTGGCTCTTCATACATTCAGCAAGTTTGCACAGTGCATCATCCCCGGTGGCATGTCCTAATACGTCGTTGATTGTTTTGAAGTTGTCGAGGTCTATTATCGAAACGGAGAACGGACGTTTGTACCTTTTTGCCCGTGCCGTCTCAGTTTGAAGCCTGTCCTCAAGAAGCTTCCTTGAGCCTATCCCGGTGAGAGCGTCTGTCAGTGAGGTAAGCCTTGCATGCTGATAAAGATTAGCGTTGGTTAGATGGGAAGTAAGAATCTCTTTTGTCAGTTTAGCCTTGTAACCGGTTAATTCTCTGCTGACAGCGTTCCAATTTTTTAATCCGCACATACATAAATAACCAGACAACTCATTATTTTTTTCAGAAGGAGCATATTGAGAATCCACAGAAGTTTCTTCTGCTTTTTTATCTAATAGAATCGAGGTCGTTGTGAGACTTTGCCGATTGGCCTTAAAATCCGCAATCGTTAAAGGAATAACTAACCGCGGCCCTTGTGCACCAAGTTGACGACAAACATCAGGAATAGTATCATAGGTGAATTGTTCTTCATCATGTAAGTCATTGCCTGTAATTTTACCGGCCAATGATGCAGGCAAAACAGCAACTGCATGCGCCTGACATTTAAGATTACCCTCAGGACACGGACAATTATTGTAACTTAACAGTTCGGCCTTTTCCATATCGGAGCCATCCTTAAACAGACACAGGACACATTTATCGGCTTGAAAAAGTTTTGGGACTTCTTTAGTGACTATATTCGCTGCTTCATTCAGTTCGATACTTTTTAGGCACTTTGAAAGCATCGCGACCTCTTTTGCAGCAGCACGATCTTCAAGGAGTTGTTGTTGCATCAGGTCCCGAACTGAGAGTATTCCTACTACCTCTTCATTTTCAACTATCGGTAAATGGCGTATCTTGTTAGCGGTCATAATCTCCCTGGCTTTGCCGGCTGGAGTACCGGGAGGGCATGAAACAACTCGCGCCGTCATGATATGGCCAACAGCAATTTTTTCAATATCTTCTGAAGAGACAGCCACGTGATTGGCAATATCTCGCTCTGTTAGCAGGCCCACAAACCTTTCATTTTTATCAATTACAATAAGGCAGCCAATCTTTGCAGTTAGCATCTTCTCTGCAGCTGCTTTTATGTTATCACTTTTACTGATAGTGATTACTTTCGTGGGTCGTGCAACGGTTTCTTTCATTTTTTTGCCCTTTTGAATTGTTTATATAATCTATAAGGCTTTTTTAAGAAATCTTGTTAGGTCTCCCTAACCGGGCGTTTACTCAATGCTTTACAGAACCAATCTATCGGCATTTGAAATAGTCAACTTAACGACTGCGTTACTTTACACTATATCTTCATATACAGAACCAACCGGTATCAGCGGCTGAATTTAAGCAAAGATGTGCGATTTTTTAACCAATCGAATTCTCTTCCGAAGTTAAGTCATAATTAGCTTGTGCCGATAATGGTTATATGGAAAAGCAGGACCCTATAATTTCAGCTCTTCGCGAAGAGATTGGCGATGAGAAGCTCGTTAAGGCGGTCATTAAGAAGCACACAAAAAGTGGGCAAAGCATAATAAGCATACTCAAAGAGGAAAACCTTCTCGGTGAAGAACAGTTGGTCAAGATTATTGCCGCCGGTAATAAAATTGAATTTATCAACCTCTCCCCCGATATGATAGATACGATTGCAGCCCACATGGTGACATCGCAGATTGCCAACCAGCATAATCTGATTCCGATTAAAAAAGTCGATAACAAGCTGCTTGTTGCAATGGGTGACCCGTTGAATCTCATTGTAAGAGACCAGATTGAATTAAGGACGGGTTGTAAAGTAGTCCCTATGGCGGCCACACCAAGCGCTATCAGAGGCGCTATCAGACACCACTTTGATGTACGAAATGCCACGCGTCAGGCTATAGCATCTATGCGGATGAAGAAACGCGGCGATGAAGATGGGCCTGAAAGTGCACATTCTGAGAGTAAACCGCTCCAAGTCGCAGATGATCCGGTTACAAAATTAGTTTATTCGATAATAACCGGAGCTATCGATGCCAAGGCAAGTGATATACATATTGAGCCTCAGGAGCCGGATACGAGGGTTCGCTATCGTGTTGATGGACTGCTTCGCGATACATTAGATGTACCGGCTTCGGTTCAACAGGAGGTGGTTTCACATATTAAGATTCTTGCTGACATGGATATATCGGAACGTCGCCTTCCACAGGATGGCCATATAGCAATGAAGCATGATAATTGCAATTATGACCTTAGAGTTTCATCATTGCCTGCAGTCGGGGGTGAAAAAATTGTAATCAGAATTCTTGATAAGAATGTGGATAGGTGGTCACTTGAAAAAATCGTAACTTCGCCCGGCAATAATGCAACATTCAGGTCTTTGGTCAAGAATCCTTACGGCATTCTATTGCTTACAGGTCCCACTGGTTGTGGCAAGACGACTACGCTGTACGCAATTCTGCAATTGCTCAATACACCTGAGAAAAATATTGTTACCGTTGAAGATCCTGTCGAGTATCGTCTTGACGGAATCACCCAGGTCCAGGTCAGGCCGTCTGCGGGAAGAACCTTTGCTTCAGCTTTGCGAAGCATATTACGGCAGGACCCGGATATTGTGCTGATAGGTGAAATTCGCGATTATGAAACCGCTGAGATAGCCGTCAGTGCTGCTCTTACCGGCCACCTGGTTCTCAGCACACTGCACACAAATGATGCGGCAGGTGCAATTTCACGTTTAATTAACATTGGAATTCCTCCCTTTCTCATCGCTTCAGCGCTCCTGGGGACCGTGGCCCAGAGACTCATTCGAACTACCTGCCCCAAATGCAAACAATCATATACACCCTCGCCTGAGGAGATGGAGCATCTACCGAGCACATCTACCAAAGTTTCTGCTCCGCCTGTCGTCAAGTCACCCGATGAGAGTCACAAAGGCAAGCGAAGCAAAGACGATAAAAAAATGCTGTTATACCGGGGTAAGGGTTGCGAAGATTGCTACAACACCGGCTATAGCGGACGCAAGGCAATTTACGAGATACTGTGTGTTTCACGAGAAATCCGCAAATTAATAATCAACGAAGACAGCAATGAGGCTATCAAGCAACAGGCGATTGCTCAAGGTATGAAGACACTACGAGAAGATGGAATAGAGCAGGTGCTCAACGGTGAAATTTCCCTTGAAGAATTACTGCGTGTCGTTGATACGAGGTCCGATTAATGGCGGTTTATGAATACACAGCAAAAGATGTAAATGGAAACACATTTTCAGGCATTTGTGATGATACCGATAGTATTGCTGTGCTACGAAAAGACCTGGCAAAAATGGGCGATACTCTGCTCAAGGCCAAACGCAAAAAAACTGATGTATCAAAACGTGCGAGAATAACTCAGGATGAAATTGTGACTTTCACCTTCAAACTCGCAGGTATGTGTTCGGCGGGACTGTCAATAACAGGATGCCTCGAAACACTTGAAGAGCAAACGCCGAACCATTCATTTAAACAAATACTTTCCGATGTCAGGCGAAGTATTTCGGCAGGATCGACTCTAAAAGACGCTTTCGGAAAATACAGAGACATATTTTCAGATTTCTTTCTCGGAATGCTTGAAGCAGGACAGACCGGCGGTAAACTTGCAGGGACACTCGAAGCCAGTGCGACATATCTGGAAAAACGAGCCGACTTCAGACGCAAAATCAAGTCGACCTTTGCCTATCCTGTAATTGTAGGGACTATGTGCTTTGGGGTCATTTCCGCCCTGGTTATATTCGTTATTCCCTTATTCTCCAAACTGTACAAAAAAATGCACGTGCCGTTACCCGGACCTTCTCAAGCTCTTATTAGTTTGA
>CAZMWN010000205.1:0-6730 GCA_964569935.1 uncultured Pirellulales bacterium | reverse complement strand
ATAATATGGCGAAATCAAGCTCCAAAAAAGCATTAGTCATTGTCGAATCACCTGCAAAGGCGAAAACGATAAATAAATATCTCGGCCCGGGATATGAAGTCAAGGCTTCAATGGGGCATGTTCGGGACCTGCCTTCGAAAAGTCTGAACGTAGATATAGAAAATAATTTCGAGCCCACCTATGACATCATGCCCGGCAAAAAACGCACTGTATCAGTATTAAAAGCGGCGGCTAAGAACTGCGATGAGCTGTTTCTCGCAACCGACCTTGACCGTGAAGGTGAAGCCATTGCCTGGCATCTGGCACAAATTCTTAAAATCCCGGAAGAAAAAACCTATCGTGTTATTTTCAATGCAATAACTCACTCGGCTATAACGCGGGCATTTGCCCAACCAGGTAAGCTCGATATCGATAAAGTTATGGCTCAGCAAGCCAGGCGAATTCTCGACCGAATCGTCGGCTATCAAATAAGTCCGCTTCTGTGGAAAAAAGTCGCCAGGGGCCTCTCGGCTGGCCGGGTTCAGTCCGTTGCGGTCAAAATAATCGTTAAAAGAGAGAGGGAGATTCGCGACTTCAAACCTGAAGAATACTGGCTTATCCCAGGCGTCTTCACAACAGACCTGCAGGCCGACTATAGCAGTGAATGGCTCGATTTCATTTCTACAAAAAACCATAATGACAAAACACCTACTCTGGCCGAACAAAGTCAATGGCTCGAAAAACACAATGCGTTCAAGAGTGAACTGTATAAAGTGGGAGATGAAAAATTCCACGTCACCACAAAAGATGATGCGGAGCGAATTCTTAATGCGCTAAAGGGCGCTGAATATGTACTTAATGATTTACAAACGAAAGAATCTGTTTCTCAGCCGTCGGCTCCTTTTATAACTTCCACTATACAACAAGCGGCAGCAAATCGACTCGGTTTCAGTGCAAAAAGCACTATGGCCGTGGCCCAGCAGTTATATGAGGGTATCGACTTGGGTTCAATGGGCTCTCTTGGACTTATTACATATATGAGAACCGATAGTACCCACCTCTCAAGCGAAGCTACTGCAGATGCTCGCAGGTATATAAGTAACAAGTTCGGTTCAAATTATCTTCCCGAAAAAGCCAAAGTTTATACTTCCGGGAAAAATGCACAGCAGGCACATGAAGCCATCCGCCCGACCGATGTGGACCTAACGCCTGATGAGATAAAGCAGTTTCTTACAAACAACCAATTCAGACTTTATGATCTAATCTGGCGTCGCTTTGTAGCCTGCCAGATGGAACCGGCTAAATGGAACGTAACAAATCTAAATATCAAGGCCGATACAGAAATAGGCCCTTGTTGGTACAGAACGACAGGCCGGGTCCTTGTCTTTGACGGATTTACTAAAATCTGGTCGATTTCATCAAACCAGCAGCAGTTACCTTCAATGGAAGCTGGGCAAAAACTGGCAGCAGTTAACATCAAAGCGGAACAACATTTTACCAAACCGCCCGCTCGATATACCGAGGCATCCCTTGTAAAGGCGCTCGAGAAAGAAGGAATCGGCAGACCAAGCACTTACGCAACAATAATCAGCACAATCCAAGATAGAGGATACGTCGAGCAGAGCGAAAAGAAATTCTCAGCCACCGACCTTGGTGAAGTAGTAACGGACAAACTGAGCGAGTATTTCCCGAAGATAATGGATATTTCCTTTACACGATATATGGAAGAGCAGCTCGACAGAATCGAGGAACAGCATCTTGATTGGCTCGGCGTCTTAAAAGATTTTTACGGCCCCTTTAAGGAAAACCTTGATACCGCCTCCGAACAAATGAAACACGCCAAAGCTGAAGTGACTCCCAGCGAATACAAATGTCCCCAGTGCAACGAACAGCTTGTTTATAGATTCGGAAAAAATGGCAGGTTCCTGAGTTGCTCGGCATACCCTGAATGCAAATTTGCATGTCCCTGTGACAAAGACGGCAAAATGGTCGAAGAAAAGCTCAGCGATCATAAGTGTCCCGTCTGCGGCAAACCGATGATAAATAAAAATGGTCGCTTTGGTCCATTTTTAGGTTGCAGTGACTATCCGGAATGTAAAACAACTCTTAAACTGGACAAGCAGGGCAACGTCCTGCCGCCGAAACCACCGGCTGAGCCTACCGGCATCAAGTGTCACAAATGTAAGCAGGGCGAGCTAGTGATAAGGCAGGGCAAGAAAGGACCATTCCTGGGCTGCGGACGATTTCCAAAGTGTAGAACCATTGTCAGCTATAAACAACTAGACAATTTAAAGCAATTACAATCAGAGGGAAAGTGGCCGCCCGATACACTCGAACAGGCCGACCAGCTACTCGGAAGAAAAAAATCCAAAGAACCTGCAAAATCTAAGTGAGTACCGGACAACCACCTAATTTTCATATTAACTTAGAATCATCTTACTCAAGCGGCTCGAGATAAACATTGCGGAACTCAATCGGCGCCCCCTCACTCTGAAGGCATATCTTACCGGACGTAACCGAGCACCTAGTCGCCACATTTTGCAGGATGCCGTTAACCAAAACGACCACCCAGTCTTCTTTGCAGATAATATCGTATGCATTCCATTGACCGATGGGCTTTTCACTACTTTTTTTCAACTTGACTGTCCTGCGCCCGTTGACACGCTGTCCCGCCTTGGCATGTTCACTCGTCTCCACACCACCGATCACCCAGAAATCGCCGGCATTACCGGAATGCAACTGACATTCGAGCGACTTTGGCCAGACATTGTCGGGGCCACTCATATGAATCAGAACGCCGTTGTTGCCGCCTTTTTCAGGCCAGCGCCATTCAACGTGCAACAGGTAATTGGCATAGTCGGAATCAGTGCGCATATATCCGGCGGGCTTACCCGCACAGCGAATCACTCCATTGCCAACCGACCACGTCTTTGTGACATCGGCATTTGCATTATTCGTAAAAGGTTTCCAACCGGTTAAATCCTTGCCGTTCCATAGCATCATTTTATCTATAGGAACGATCGGCTGATTCTGCTTTTCGGACATCTCTGTTGCCGAAGCCAACACAATCATTGTCACGAGAATCGTTGCTACTGCTATATGACCTTTCATAAGTTTCTCCTTTCGATCATGCAAAGTTTTTCTCATTTCAGATCAATTTTGTCTGACCAGGGACAGCCACATCTTCCATTGGGAGATTACTAAATTCATATTTCGACGGTGTGAGGTCCAGTTCCGATGCGTTCATTACCCAGTCCCATCTCAGTGCCCGGCCTGTATAGGCACTCATCCGGCCCATAATTGCACACATCGTGCTCTCTGCAATCCGCCGCCCTTCGTTCAGCGGCTTGCCCTGCCGAATACTTTCAATAAGGTCCGCATGTTCCTGCACGTACGGATTCGGGTTCGGACCATCGTACTTATAGCTATTGGCTCCGAAGATCTCCCCAATAGAGCCATCCGTATAACTTGCCCCCTTAGTCCCTACAACCCGTTCCGAAACATTGTCGGTACAGCCGTTGATCTGCCGGCACATGCTCGATACCCTCACGTCGTCCGGATACTCGAACTCCACAGCGAAGTGATCGTAGATATTGCCCTCCTTGCGAACCTCGCGTCCTCCCATGCCCATACACTGAACTGGATGCGCTCCAATCGCCCAGTTGATAATGTCGAGATTGTGTACGTGCTGCTCTACAATGTGATCACCGGAAAGCCATGTAAACCACGGCCAGCTCCGACACTGCCACTCCATCCCCTGTAGCGTATCGCTCGGTTCATACCACTTCCAATAACCCATCATGTCACCACCGTTCCAGTAGCACTGCCCACCTCGTATCTCACCGATGGCCCCGTCCCGAATCCGTTGTATGATATCTACATAATGCTTCTGATGCCGCCGCTGTGTACCGGCTACGATTGCCAAGCCTTTCTCGCTTGCTTTCTCCGAGACCGCAATCACTTTACGGATGCCCGCAGGATCCACACCCGCAGGCTTCTCCATGAACACATGCTTACCTGCATTGATTGCCGCCTCCAGTTGTATCGGACGAAAGTGGGGCGGAGCTGCCAATATCACCATGTTAATCTCACATGCAAGAACTCCTTTGTAACAATCAAATCCCGTGAAGCACTGTTCCTCGGTCACCTTGCAGCTATCACCCAAGCTCTTTTTTAGGTCGTCAAACGAGGTCTTCATCCGATCCTCAAACAAATCGCCCATCGCTACAAGCTCGATACCCTTCGCCGATTGAACACAGTCCTTAACGGCTCCTGTACCTCGTCCGCCGCAGCCGATCAGGCCAATGCGGATCGTGTCGGAACCGGTGGCAAACATTGTATTAGTTCCTGAAGTCAAGGCAGTCGCCCCCAATACCGCCGATGTCCTGATAAAATCTCTGCGGGTTAGTTTGTGAATACTTTTGTTCACATTATCCTTCATCGGTATTCCTTTCTATTAATTGATATGCCGCCTGAATTGACTATCAGAACACTCCAACTTATTTTGAAGATAAAAAACTGTCTACCAGAAATGATTAACCAACCTCCTTTCATTTGTACACTACCGGCCATAACTGTACGGCTTTTTACCTTGTTCGAGTCTGCACTCGGTCTGCATTTGCCGCAGTGTATCAGTTAATAGTTGGGTCAGTTTTTTATTACTCATTTCTTTCACCTGCTCTGCTGAGATTACTTTGCCGTAGTGGACTATGACAGAGCCGCCCGGCGAAAAAAGCTTTTGTGTTCTCGGCCAGCATTCAAAGGCACCATCGATAACTACAGGCACAATCGCTGCATTTCCCCGCTTGCTCAACAAGCCAAGTCCCGATTTGATTGGCTGTATTCTGCCGTCACTCGTACGCGTTCCCTCTGAAAAAAGGCAAACCCCGCGACCTTCCTGAAGTTTGCCGATAACTTTTTTCATTGTGGATATATCCGCTTGTCCCCGCTTGACCGGTATCGAATTGACCGAAGTAATCAGGGGCCCAAAGAACCAATTTCTAAAAAGCGTATCACGCGCAAGAAAGCATAAATGTCTTTTCGGTGGTGCCCCGCAAAAAATCGGATCAAGAAAACTCTGGTGGTTACTGACCAGCAAAAAAGGGCCTTCTTGGGGGATATTATCGATGCCATAAAAACGCCATCGAAACAATAACATGCAAAAGACCCTGCACATCCAGCGTGCAAGCCAGAACCATCTCGCGTTCAGCCATTCTTTAAGCATTTTTCTTTTACGAATCTAAGAAGTTCTTCCACAACTTCTTCTATATTCAAATCGGTAGTGTCAATTAAAACAGCATCTTCAGCAGGTTTCAAAGGCCCGACTGCTCTGCTCTGATCGCTTTTGTCCCGTTCTTCTATGGCACTTTGTATTTGTTCAAAACTTTCATTAGCGCCCTTGGCCTGCAGCTCCACCTGTCTTCTTCTTGCTCTCTCGCCGGGCTTGGCGGTCAGGAAAAACTTTATATCTGCATCTGCAAACGCCACAGTTCCCTGGTCTCTTCCTTCGGTGACAATTCTTTTTTCTCCTGCAGCAAACTGCCTCTGCATCTGCACTAATTTTTCACGCACCTTCGGTGCAGACGCTATATATCTGGCGTTGGCGGTAATCTGTGGATCACGTAATTTTTCAGTGACATCTTCCCCATCAATTCGCACCATCATTCGGTCCTGTTGAGCCGAGAATTGAAATTCGCTTTTTTCCATAACGCCGAGCAGCTTTTCCTGATCGCTCAAATCAATCCCGGCCTGCGTCACGGCCAAAGTGACAGCTCGATACATCGCACCCGTATCGAGGAAGCTCGCTCCAAGCTTCCGGGCCAAAAGGCGAGCTGCGGTACTCTTGCCGCTAGCTGCAGGACCATCAATTGTAATTATCAAGTCCGCCATCTTACAACAAATCAGGTCAGAAGTTCGCTGTGCGTCATTTCAAAATTAGATTGGTATTATTTATTCAGAGTCTTGCCAACCTTGACTAAAACCACACTGATATCATCCAACTGACTCGCCAAGCCGACGAAACGCCTTCTGTAAAGCAGAATATTCTTAATCATCTGTTCTGCAGAACCTGAGGTAAATTCTTTCGCTGTCTTCAACAGATTTTCCTTGCCCCAAAAATCACCGTCAAAGTTGGCCGCATCAATCAATCCATCAGTATAAAAAAGCAAACAGTCATCGTCTTTCAGATTAATAGCTCCAATTTCGTATTCAGTTTTATTATCGACTCCAAGTACGAGTCCGCCTTTTTCCAAATCTATAGTCTGCCCATCCCTTATTAAAATTGTCGGCTCATGTCCACAATTGCAATAAGTTACGGTTCTTTCTTCGGCGTCAATCACTGCATAGAAAAACGTGATGAATTCACCACCGGTACACTCTCTACACGTCATTTTATTGAGCTTATCGATAATCCCTTCTATAGTTTTATCCGCGCTTTCAATCTCAGCATAAGCCCGCACAGAGCTTCTAAAGCAACTCATCATCAAAGCAGCAGGCATCCCTTTTCCCATCACATCGGCAATTGCCACAACAATACGATTCTCATCGATTTGAAGGAAATCATAAAAATCACCACCTACATCAAAGCAGGGAATATAAGTAGCTGCGATATCCAGCCCGGGAATCTGAGGCGCTTTTTCCGGAATCATCTTGCGCTGAATGAATCCAGCTAGTCTCATCTGCTCGGCCATTCTTGCGCCTTCAATCGCCTTAGAATACAGCCTGGCGTTCGTTATCGCCACCGCGCACTGCG
>CAZMWN010000204.1:0-6818 GCA_964569935.1 uncultured Pirellulales bacterium | reverse complement strand
CGCTAACGGGTTTACAGCCCGTTCCCTTTAGCCTCTCGGGCACCGACCCTTTTTGTTTTGATCACATAATATAATCTGCAGTGGATAGATTATACATTCAACTGGTCACTGTCAACGGTTTAATCAAGCTCCATCGGGAAGTAGTTTTTTGCGTTGTTAAAACAGATGTCCTCAACCATTCTACCTAACAATTTCATATCTTTCGGCAGCAGGCCTGCTTCGACATCGTCACCGAGCATATTACACAGTATCCTGCGGAAGTATTCATGCCTTGGATACGAGAGGAAGCTACGTGAATCTGTTAGCATACCGACGAACCGGCCCAACAAGCCCATGTTCGAGAGTGCATTCATTTGCTCTTCCATTCCGTCCTTTTGGTCGAGGAACCACCATGCTGAACCGAATTGCATTTTGCCGGGTGCCGATCCATCCTGGAAATTTCCTATCATAGTCGCAAGCAGGGCGTTGTCCCGAGGATTCAGGTTGTAGAGCATAGTCTTCGGCAAACGATTACCTGAATCCAAACGATCAAGGAATTTCGCGAGCGGCCTGGCTGTTTCGAAATCACCAATTGAATCGAAACCAGTATCCGGACCCAGGGTCTTAAATAGTCTTGTGTTGTTGTTTCTCAGTGCGCCAAGATGGAGTTGCTGGACCCAGCCGGCTTCGTGATCCATAAGTGCAAATTCAACCATCATAGCGGATTTAAATTTCAAGCGTTCTGAGGGGTCCGGATTGTGACCCCGAAGGATCTTATCAAAGATTTTTTTGATTTCACTTTCAGTGTAGTCCTCGGCATAAGCGGTCTCCAGGCCGTGGTCGGAGAGCCGGCAGCCATGTTGATGGAAATAATGGTGGCGTTCGCGGAGGGCTTCTATATATGTTGGGAAGTTTGTAATTTCCATATCGCAGGTTGCCGATAGTTTATCGATAAACACGTTGAGAACCTGAAGGTCTTCGACCGCCATAGCCTGGTCCGGTCGCCAGGCTGCGTGAACTTTAATCTCAAAGCCGTCGGCCCAAATCTTTTTGTGGTGTTCCAATGAGTCGAGCGGTCCTTCAGTGGTGCAAATCAGCTTAACATTCATTTTTCGCATTATATTACGGACGCTAAATTCAGCGGTTCTGAGCATCTCGCTTACGGTTTTGTATATTTCTTTGGCAGTATCGGGTCCCAGGAGTTTATCCTTGATTCCGAAGGGCTTCTTCAATTCCAGGTGCGTCCAGTGATATAGCGGATTACGAAGGCAACAGGGGACCGTTTCAGCCCACTTATAGAACTTATCATAATCACTTGCATCTCCGGTTATGTATTTTTCCGCTACGCCGTTGGTCCTCATTGCACGCCATTTGTAATGGTCGCCGTAAAGCCATGCCTGCGTGAGATTGTCAAACCGATGGTCTGCAGCGATCTGCTCGGTGGGTAAATGGCAGTGATAATCATAGATTGGCATTTTTTCAGCGTGTTCATGGTAAAGATATCTGGCGGTTTCGGTTTGTAAAAGAAAGTCTTCTGTTAAAAAATGGTCAGTCATATTTATCCTTTTTATTGAGCTTTGCGTGAATTCTGTAGGTTATTGCTGCTTATTTCGCTCTTTTTGCTGTTGTTTTTCTTCCAGTTCCTTTTGTTGTGCCAATTTTCTCTTGCGGGCCTGTTCGGCGGGCGATTCGAATTGAGCCATTTTCTTTGCCCAGTCGGAGATCTCGCTTCTTGTTTGCGTGAGCCGCTTTGACACCTGTTTCGGGCGTTTCTTTTCTTCCTCATCAATTTTACGGGTCCATAACCAATATGCAATCCACCCTATAATCAGAGCCGGTATCGCAATTAGCATAAAAACTTTGAATAACATTCTATTATTCCTTTTTGTGTCGGGTATTTGTATATCTTTTAAGTCGATTCGGATTCCTATAATACTTTAAACACCGGTTGTGGTCAATGAACAGCGCATAGTCGCTATTTTTTTCATTTTTAGTGATTTTATTAAGGCTCATTAAGCTTGTTTTAGAGCTTTTAGCTAAAAAAAACAGAAAAAATTCCTATTTCGCAATTTTTTTTATCAATATTTGCTGTGTGGGGAACGCCTTATTTAATGATGGATTAGCTCTAAGGAGTTTTTGCAGGGACAGCATGGCGTTTAACTGCACATAGACTGTTTCATGTAAACAGGTGCGGAGTGCACCGAAGGCGTGAGAAAGGCAGCTTTCTGCGCCTTCGGTAGCCCTTTGATTGACATTTCTTTTTTACAGTTATTTCTACATTATTGTTCAAAAATTATGCTGAAAAATCAAGCAGTTTTTCTCCGGTGATTTAAAATCTTGATACATTCTTAAAAGATTGACTACGAGTTTGATATATTCGACTATACCTGGATTTTTTAAACAGTATAAGTAGAGGCCGCGGTGTTTCCGCCTCGGCCGGTCCAGTTCGTATGGAAGAACTCGCCTCTTGGCTTGTCAACTCTTTCGTATGTATGGGCGCCGAAATAATCCCGCTGAGCCTGTAACAAATTAGCCGGCAAACGCTCGTGACGATAGCCATCATAAAAAGCCAGAGCGGCACTCATAGCCGGCATCGGAATACCTAGCTTGATTGAGGTAGTAATTACCCGCCGCCATGATTTTTGTGCCTTTCTGATAGCCTTCTTGAAGAACGGGTCAAGCAGCAGGTTGTCCAGTTTGGGTTTCTTGGTATATGCATCTTTAATCTTACCTAAGAAGGCCGAGCGAATGATACAGCCACCCCGCCACATCAATGCTATACCGCCGTAGTTGAGGTTCCAGTTGTGCTCTGCGGCGGCGGCACGCATAAGCTGATAGCCCTGTGCATAGCTGATAATTTTCGAGGCGTACAGGGCCTGCTGCAAATCGTTCAGGAACTTTTCCTTATCGCCTCTGAATGTCGCCCTTGGACCTTTCAGGGCCTTCGCTGCTTTAACGCGTTCTTCTTTCAGAGCCGACAGGCACCGTGCGAAAACAGCTTCACCAATGAGCGTTAAAGGCTGACCGAGATTCAGAGCTTCAATTGCAGTCCATTTTCCGGTTCCCTTCTGGCCCGCGGTATCGAGGATAAGATCGATAACCTCGTTGCCGTCTTCGTCCCTGTATCCGAGGATGTCACGAGTGATTTCGATAAGGTACGAGTCAAGTTCACCTTTGTTCCACTCGGTGAAGCATTCGTGCATTTGCTGGTTTGTCAGGCCGAGGCCCTCTTTCATCATCTGGTAGGTCTCGCATATCATCTGCATGTCACCGTATTCGATGCCGTTATGTACCATTTTTACGAAATGTCCGGCTCCGTTTTCCCCGACCCAGTCACAGCATGGCTCCCCGTCGTCGGTCTTGGCACAAATCGCCTGGAAGATTGGCTTGACGTGCTCCCATGCAGGTGGTGAACCGCCCGGCATAATGGAAGGCCCCCGCAATGCACCTTCTTCACCGCCGGATACGCCCGTACCGATATAGAGTTTGCCTTTACTCTCGACATATTCGGTGCGGCGCATAGTATCGGGGAAATGTGAATTACCGCCGTCGATAATGATGTCACCGTCTTCGAGATGGGGAAGCAGTTTGTCTATGAAGGCGTCGACCGCCGCGCCGGCTTTGACCATCAGCATAATCTTTCGCGGCGTTTTGAGGTTTTCGATAAATTCTTCGACCGAATGGCAGCCGATGATATTTTTGCCTATTGCCCGGCCGTTGATAAAGTTGTCCACTTTCGAGACGGTACGATTAAAACAGGCGACTGTAAAGCCCTTGCTTTCCATATTAAGTATCAGATTTTCACCCATTACCGCCAGGCCTATCAGGCCGATGTCCGCTTTTGTCATTTTCACATTCTCCATTTATTTACTAAAAAACTCGATTTTAACGCGATATAGAGGCTCTATCTCAAAAACCTCCATCTGGAGGCCGATTATTCAACAGTTACCCTGTCTTGTCAAGTTTCACCTTGCCATCCACCTATAAAAAAGATTTGCGCAGCGAAAATCGAATCGTTCATTTGAGACGTCATTGCGAGGAGCAAAGCGACGCGGCAATCTTCCAAAAATTATAAATATTTATTTTAGTCGAAGATTATGACGTTAGCCATCCCGGCGACTTCGCACAACTCGTAATGACATCTTTTCTTGTCTTTTCAGTGAATGAAAAAAATTTCTTGCTGGCTCGTTGAGAACGATTTAAGATACAGCCGGCAACCTTGAGCGGATATTAGTCGTCAAAAAGTACTCTTGCAGTATTTAACCTGTAAACTTTTTTGCAGTTTCTTTGTTATGATATAAGCTATTAGTTGTTGGGGTTCTTTACTTAGGAAGGTTGATTATGAGAAAGCTATTTATTCCACTTGCTAAATTACTGGGTATTTATTTGTTTTATCGCTCTTTGATCTCTCTTGCATCTTTGCTTTACTATCTTTTTTCAAATTTCTTCTCCGAGCAAGATACTATCCGTTCAAATATTATATATACTATTATTATTCAAATCCTGAGTTTGTTAATAGCCGTGATTCTGCTTTTCAAAACCAAGAGAATTGCGGACATAATACATCTGCCGGATGATGATATTAATTTAGCCGGAACAGACCATTATTCTATACTTCATACAGGCTTAATTTTAATTGGCGTTGTTATAGTGATATATGGAATAACAATTTTTCTTGGTTCTGTTGTAGCCTTTTTTTACTATAGAGATACTGAGGCGCCGAGGCTGTTTTATCAGATACTGCAAAGAATGGTAACTTCGATATTAAAAGCTATTCTTGGGATTATTCTTGTGTTCAAATCTGTGCAGATAGCGAAATATTTCGATGAACAAACAGAAAGAATGAAATGGCGCTAAATAATGCACTAATTGTTTCTTACAAAATCACCTCACATAATCTATAAAAACAATTTTTAAATATTAAAAAGGATGAGCATATATGTAAAGCACGTACGCGCTTTACGTATGGAATCTTTTAATATCCGGAGAATTAAGGGAATTAAGGTATCCGGTACATTTATTCTTGAATTATTTGCCGGTTATTTTGCATCAATTCGTTTTAGGAATTCTTTTGCTGCTTTTTTTGTTTTGGGACTCTGGCAGTCTAACTGCTGTTCAACGAATTTAAGAATCTTCTTTTTGTTCTTCGCCTGTTCGTAATATTGCTCGAAGGCTTCAATTATAGCTGCTTTGACTAAGTCTTTGCGTTCCTGCTTACCTGTCACAACTAAGTTTCCATGATTGAAGTTAATCCCCACAGCCGATAATATATAACGGAAACATTTGAAATAATCTCACTACCATGGAAGATGAAGACCGTAAGATTATTGGTTATATTTTGAAATGGGATGAAAATGAAACTCGACCTAAAAAAAGCTGTCAAGTACACTGTTCTTGCGGTAATCGTTCTATTTGTGGTAATTATCTATAAAGAATTTTCGTACGAAAAAAAAATCTATAACCGCATATATACAACCACAGGTTTTCTTACTACTTTGAGAATTAATATTTTGCTTTTTTATGAAGTTCATGAGAGATATCCGAATTCTCTTGA
Organism: uncultured Pirellulales bacterium; assembly: GCA_964569935.1. GTDB lineage: Bacteria > Planctomycetota > Phycisphaerae > Sedimentisphaerales > Anaerobacaceae > JAFGPS01. The sequence goes on along the minus strand of CAZMWN010000204.1, from coordinate 1,285 downwards.
TGAACTTCGTCGATCGCTCCAGGCAAATAATAATTCTGAATTGGACGAATTGTATGTTGATTTAACCTCAGATATGCAAAGAAATGTTCCGGAATATAGAGAACTTAATGATAAAGGAGGTTACTATTACGATCCAAATGCCGGAGAAATCAAACTTAACCTGACCAGACCCGTCAAGGAATATCTACCTGAGTATTATGGCAGACTCAAAAATGATATTCCATCGGAGTGGTAATGACAGAATAATGGCAGCTTCTTGCTTATCTCGCGAGGGAATTTATTTGTTTATCGTTTTACGTCAATTACTTTTCAATCATTTCGCATCTATTCGCGCTAGGAATTCTTTCGCTTTCTTTCTGGTTTTGGGGCTTTGGCAATTCAATTGTTTCTTTGCGAAATCGACGATTCTTTTTTTGCTCCTGCTTTGTTCGAAATATTTTTCAAAGGCTTCAATAATGGAAGCTTTTACTAAATCCTTTCGTTCCTGCTCGTGGTGCGTTTTGTTTATATTCAGAAGCATGTTGGTGATTTTTGTTTGCAGTTTCGGTTTTGCCTTTGCAATTTTTCCTGAAGTGCCGCAAACATAAGCGGCTGTGATAAAACTCTTGTCGTTAAGAAGGCTGTAGTATTTTTCAAAAATTTTCTCGAATTTGTTGTTTTTATCGACCTTTGTAAGATTTGCCAAAAGATGTACCGAGCTGAGTTTGTGGTAAGTGTTATCGCTGTCTAAGAATTCAACCAGGTAATCCCATTTGGAGTATAGGGCTTTTGGTTGTTCTTCGGTTATTAAAAATAGAACCTTGTGACTATTATACCTTATCATTTCGTTTTTCGAGTGCAGGTTTTCCAGCAGCTCGGCCAGCAGTTTATCATCCTTCAACGCCTTTTTTGCAACAGCTTTGATGTTGATATTCTTATTGTTCAGATTGGCTGGCAAAGTTTTTTGCCCTTATTTCCGCTGGTTTAATTTTTTGGAATAGTGGGTATATATCCACTGGATAATCTGTGCAGGACTTCACCTGCATGGCGGACAAGTAATATTCCTTCGTCTTCTTTATTTTCATAGTCTGCTATGTTTATATCATCAGGATTCATATAGCCAAGGTTTACTTTTTCACATCGTTGTTTACTTATTCCGGTTGCGAGTATCACATTGGCCCGAGGTTTTTCAACGCCGTTTATAAATGTGCCTATGCCTTTAACGTGAGTCGAATGGGCGAGAATTCCCCTGGGTATTTCTTTAAATTGGTCCATGCGTTTGAGGAAGTAGTCACGTGTGTGATAG
>CAZMWN010000203.1:0-6847 GCA_964569935.1 uncultured Pirellulales bacterium | reverse complement strand
CTCGGCGCCTACCTGCAAAAACGCGGGCAACTGGACACTGAGTTAGCAGTACAGGCCCTGCCCGAAACCATCGCTAAAAGATATCACAAAACGTTGCCGGTCAATACCAAGGCTTTGAAATGCGGTGCAGAGTTTGCATCCGGACACTTACAAAGATAGGAACAAATCTCCCCTGAATAACTATTGCGAGTTCCTTTCCTTGCGCACTACAAAAAACATATCGCGAGTGAGAAGCTCGACCTTGAACAGTTGCTCAAAATGCAGAAAGTAAAACAGAGAGGCAAAAAACTTAAACATTGACATGTAACCGAGGTTCAGCTTTCGTATTTTGACAACTTTGAACCCCTTGTCCGAGAACAAATTCCTTATCCTGTCTTCATCGAACACCTGACAATGCCCCGTCCTGTGAAAAGTACAACCGCATTCAGGGCATGTCACCATTGCTTTTCTCAGATTTTCGTTGTTAATCGTGTTGAATACACCATAGCCGTTATTTTTCAATATTCTGTTTGTTTCATTTAGAAACTTATCCACGTCTGTATCACTGAGATGTTCAATTAGATCGGTGGCAAAGCATGTATCGAACGAACTGTCTGCAAACTGAAGATTTGTACAGTCTCCCTGCCGGATTTCCTCGCTCTTCGGCGAAATGTCAACCCCAACAATGCTCTTCCTACCCTTATATTTTTGCCTAAAGCTCCTCATTAAAGCTCCGCTGCCGGCACCGATATCGATAGTATTGTCCCCTATATAACGTTTCGCCAGTGACAAAGTTACTTCCGATACGAGATCTCCTTTGTATGGAGGTTTCTGCGTCGTCCAGAATTTGTCTTGTTCGGCTCGATTAAACTGCTTCATCAGGACGTACTCCTGTTCTAAATCCACTAAAATGAAAAACAGCACCTAAGAAAGCCATAAAAACCAAAGCGGAAAATAATATCAATGACATCATAACTGCTTTTGAGGATTCTACCCCATATATCGGTAACACACTTGACAAAATTGCCTCCCTAACTCCAAGATTGGCGATCGATATGGGCACTCTTTGCAGAATAAATATAACCGCCCATAACCAAGCGAAAGTTGAAAGAGGAACAGTTACATTGGCAGCTTTGGCGGCAAAAATGTACATGATCACACCGCCGACTGAAGTCCCACCGATCGTTATTAGGAACATAATAAGATGAAACTTCCATCCGACAAACTGGAATAGAGCTATTTGCTGAAGTATTTCCTGTGCCTTTTGTCGAATTCCGGCGGGAAAGGGCTTTAATAAAACGCTGATTGCTTTGATAATTTTGCCACCAGTTTGTTTGTTTAATAATAGCAGACAAAAAAGCACAACAATCACCAGCAATATTGTACAGATAGCCGGTAGAAGGTGACTAGCTTCGGTATTTGCCCATATAATGGAAGCCGGATTAGTCAGGATAAGTACACCGAGTCCGAACATCATCATAATCACTATATTCGATAACTGGTTATATACCATGCTGCTGAAGACATGGATTCCTTTACTGGTACCTTTTCTCAGGAAATACCATTTCACTCCCATGCTAAACATTCCAGGCATCACCATACTGTAGAGCGCTGTAACGGCACTGACTCCGAATATCATTACAGTATTTAAGTTGCAGTCTTGCTCTTTTAATATTAGCCGCATTTTGATAGAATTGATCCAGTAAATCATGGCAACTAAGGCCCAGACAGCAATAAGAAAACTCCATCTTGCCGTTTTTAGCGTCTCAATCAACTGTTGACGCTCGATATTGTAGAAAACCCAAATAAGAAGCACAGATGTTACAGTTATCCGAATAAACAACTTCAATATTTTTTTGCTCTTATCCGTCATATTTCCCTGCTACCAGTGATAGTTTTCGGGAGTTTATTGACTGTTGGCCTGCTCCCGAACAATTGTACATGAAAGGTCACTTGACTTTGCATAAAGTATATACGTATTTACCACTTGCTGTTCTGCTTATATCCTCTACATATTCGAAATCGACTTTACAGCTTTCGCCCATCAGGATTTTTGTCTTTCTTGTGATATCTTCGACGTCTGATTCAACGGCGTTTTCGTTAAGCTGTACTTTTATAAGGACGTGGTCAATTTCATCCTGAATTATCTGGAATCTTTTAATCCAGTCCCGAAAGAATAATGCCTGCACAAGAAAATGTGAATGGACTAGAGAACCATCCGCTTTCTTGAAATAGCCGAGTGTTCTACCGATAACCGTCTTCAGGAGCAAACTGTTTCTTCCACAGTCACAACCCCAGCCACCGGCAATAGCCACGTCACCGATATCATACCGTATCAAAGGCATGGAATAATTGTGCAATGTAGTGACTACAACCCGACCTTCCTGATTTTGAACGGCTACGCCCCACTCATCCAGTATTTCAATATAGTTCCACCACGGAAAAGTATGCATTGACCTTTGTTTTGTACACTGGCAGGATATTGCTCCAACCTCTCTTGAACCATACTGGTTGTAAACCTTACAGCTCATATTCGTTTCGATATTTTCTTTCACTTCATCCGTCAATGGACCGATCGTAGATATAACGCTTTGGGGGCTGTGAAAATAAAGCTCGTTACGCGAGAGATAATTTGACAATTCCAATGCTGATTCCATATAGGCCCAATAAGCGACAGGTTTAAATCTGTTGTTCAAATCGATAAGTTGCCGGATTTCCTGTTCGCTGAGCCGATATGAATTGAAAAATTTCCTGTTGTAGAGCAGATTAATCAGCCTATCTTTGACCGTCAAATTACCGGCGAGAATGTCCCTGTCGGAGCCCCAGAACTTAATTTCAGGCTGACCAAGGTCTTTCCCAAGAACAATATTGAAATACAACTTAGTTGCTATATTCCAATCGTCGTATTCTTTGTCCTGTATGAATCTTACCGGCTCACCCGTGCTGCCGCCTGAGGTGTTTTCATACGGCTTTCTGCTCTTATAATCCCTCGAATATAAGTTGCGTCCCTCTTTGCGTATTATTTCCTTTGTTAAAATTGGAATCTCGGGAAATTTTTCGAGATTCACTTTGCCAGCAGCGATTACACCGCAATGCTCCAACACTCGGTGGTAATAAGGAACATTCTCGTAAGCATGAATCAGTAGTTTCTCAAGCTTGCGTTGCCTCATTTCGTCAAGCTCTTCACGTCTGGCATATTCATATTTCCTGATTTGTTTGAGATTCTCAGGAATTGTGCTGCCGCTTGCATAGAGCAGAGAGTAAATGAAAGGTTTTCTCCAGTTCATGACTTACTCCCTATAGTGACATTAAGAATCTTACGGTAGCAATCCAAGTATTCATCTGCAACATTCTTCCAGGTAAACTGCTCGACCCGTGTTCTTGCTCCAATGGACATTTGTTCGCATCTGTTACGGTCAATAGCCAGTTCCTTAATTGCCTCAGCAATCGGCTCAGCACTAGCTTGCTCAACAATAATTCCGTTGTCTACTATTAGTTCTTCCACTCCCTCACAGCGTGTTGTGATAACAGGCAAACCCGAGGCCATCGCCTCAAGCATGGCATTGCTCATACCTTCCTGCATAGTCGCGCTGATATATATGGCACTGCCCCGATAGAAATCAGGTATCTTTTCCGGTTCCACCCTGCCTGTTAGCTCAATAAAAGGGGTAAGATTTTTTTCTATTATTAACTGTCTTAGCGATTCCTCTGCAGCACCGCCGCCGATAATTGAAAACCGTACCTTATATCCCTGCTTAATTAAAAGATCTACAGCATCAATCAACATCTCAATCCTTTTTGTCACACTTAACCGACCTGCGGTGACAAGCTTCAATTCATCCGATAGTTGAGTAGTTTTGGATGGAAAAAATCGCTCCAAATCCACTCCGTTCGGAATAACATCAATCGCCGCAGACGGCATAAAACGCAAAGCCCTTGATTTCAAACCTTCACTGCAAGCTACCAATGCAGAAGCCTTTTTCCAAATCGCCTTGAAAAGCGGTCCAAGGAGCTTGTAATCGACAGCCAGCCTTGCGTGTTGACCTGGTACATCAGAGCCGCGCAACGAAATTATGTAGGGCAATCTATCCACAGATCTATAACAGAGCCAGCCAGTTGGAAAGCCGAAAAAAGCATGCACCAAATTAAAATTTCTCTGCCGCAACATTCTACGGTAATGAAAGCCAGCTTTCAACAGCCACTCGATAATCTCGATTTTCCGCCAGTAATGCAGTTGTTTTTTATGCACACCAACCTTATAAATAGTTATATTTTTGGAGAATGTTTCTTTTATAAAGCCAGGCTTCGGTGCCGAAGTTAGAACATCTATCTTCAACTCATTATTATTCGCGAATTCTTTCAACAGATAATAATGTGCATTGGCCGCTCCGCCACCAATCGGCGGAAATTCATAGTTGAGCATAAGCAGATTTAGTCTCGACACAACTATTGCAACTCCTAACCGGTTGGAGAATTCTTCAATTCAAACAGAATGTGCGAGCCGAACGGACGAACAACCTCGTAGTTGTTCCTCACGAATTCACGAAACGGCTTCATCGCATCATATCGGCTTGCTTCAGCATTGCCGAATTTTTCACGAAGCATTTTAGCATATTCGATGTCATACTGGTTTACGATTCGTTCATCAGTAGATAATAAACCATTACCTGTAACAGGCCACAACTCCAAAGGTGGCCTGTCATTAGGAAAGTGGCGTTTTCGGCTGTCCACAACATACTTTGGTCGCTCCTGCTCTAATTCCACTAACAATCCTTTAATATCCTCAGCAAATCTCTCCGGTGTTTTAGTGTGCATCTCACTTGTAAAAGGCCAGGATGTCGGTGCCAGCCGCTGGGCAGCAACATATATCCCGGGATACCAGCCCCATACAAAAATTTTGTCACCGGGATTGGAATTGTCACGGATATAGTCGCCAACAGCTTCCCATGGGTATTTTAAATTGCCGCGCCTGAGGTCGATAATCTCATGCAGTCTTTGTGCGTAACCGTTGCGTTTTTCCGATACACCTGTAGCTTGGTTGGTATAAATCACCCCTGAGTGCGGACTTCTTTTTATCCCGAAGAACACATGCCATGACATAATTATCATTAAAACCAAACCTGCCAAACCAACAACTGCCCACTTCATCTTAAATACGGCACTATTGAATTTATCGCAGTATATCGCAATCACATACCCACCCAAAATCGCCGCAGAAGCATTCAAAGGCAGATAATATTGCTCGTACGAGCGCGGACTAATCCAGACAAAGGCTATATCGAGCAGCCACCAAAGAGCAAACAGCAGAACGAAACGGTCATAAATTTTTATATTCCTCTTTTCCCTTGATACGGTCGCTGCAATCATTCGCACGATTCTGGTGACAATAGAACCGAGTGCCAGAGCAATCGGCAGCATAAGTAAACCGTAATATCGTAGCACTATCGGCCACTGCTTGGAAAACGGACGAAGCTGACGAGCTCCAGAAATGTATGAGCCTCCAAGCGAATCGGAGCTTGCCTTTGCAGGAACCAAAACCTGTAAGAGAAACCGATAAGGCAAGGCTATCTGTATATCCCAGCTTATGATCCAGATATAGAATGGCGAAACAGCCGCCAGGGCTCCGGCCAACAACAACAGAATATCAATCCCTGTCTGCTTCCAAGTCCTGTGTTTGAGCACCGGCTGGATAAGTACAAACAAACCAATTGCTCCAATTGCCGTGGTGCCGGTCTCTTTAAACAACGGAGCCCAAATGACAAATCCACCCGCCAGCAATGCCCACCACCATTTCCCACCCAACTGCCTTAACACAAAACAACTTATCCCCATTACCATAAAGGCAATCATATATTGCTCTTTGACGTTACCGTATTTGGCAATGAACGGCGCTGAAAGATAAGCCGAAGCAACAATAACACCAACACCGGCAGGGAGTATCCCAAACAGTTTTGCCATCGCAACAAACATCAGCACTAAAGCTGCCATCTGAAGCACCGCTTGAACGATTTTAGGGCCGGTGTCACTAAATCCAAAAAGCTTCACACCAAGTATATTCAATGTCAACGTTCCCAGGTGGCAAGATGGCTTCTCCTCGACGCCTATTTCTGCACCGTCGAGAATGTGTTTTGCCGAATAAACGTATGCCCCGCTGTCAAAGGCACCGGGGGAATTGAACTCAAAATATTTACCCAAAGAAAAGGGAATTACCGCCAGAATAGCTATGACAATGTATGCAATAAGACGGTTGTAATTCTTTCGCTCATCCGGTAGTACAATCTTTTTTGTGTGGTGCTTATTTTTCTTGATCGATACTCCATGTTTTCGCCTGGAATCTATAGGATGTCTATCTTTTCGAGTGGCTTTACTCATTTCTTCTTACCGATTTCATCAGGCGACTCCAGTATCTCCCTGATGACATAAGTTGGGCGATTTTGTGATTCGTGATATGTTCGGACCAGAAGCTCGGCCAGCAAACCCATAAAAATAAACTGGGCGCTAATAATCAAAAGCAGGATTGCTAAATACAATAAAGGATTTCCAGTCATATCCGTGTTCTTGGTGACTTTCATCAGAATAACCGCGAGACCGGAAAAAACACTCAACAAAAACGCTATCAGTCCCCACCCGCCAAACAACTGAATTGGTTTAGTGGAAAAACTAAGAAGGAATTTTACGGTAATAAGGTCCAGTATCACTTTCCATGTTCGCGCCAGGCCGTATTTGGCAACGCCGGCCGTTCTTGGTCTGTGGTTTACTACCATTTCTGTAATTTCAGCTCCACTCCAGCTTGCCAGGGCCGGGATAAAACGGTGCATTTCGCCGTATAGTTTCGTCTCGGCCAAGATTTCCCTGCGATACACCTTGA
>CAZMWN010000202.1:0-6855 GCA_964569935.1 uncultured Pirellulales bacterium | reverse complement strand
CTTCGGGCAGGATGACGGGAATATCGATGCGGATCCATTGTTTGCAGAACCAGGTAATAGCGATTATCATTTAATGTCACAGGCAGGCCGATGGGACCCGACGAGTCAGAGTTGGATTCAGGACCAGGTCAACAGTCCCTGTATCGATGCAGGCGATCCCAATAGTGATATAGGATTAGAACCAAATCCGAATGGTTCGGTAATTAATATGGGTGCTTATGGCGGAACAGACCAGGCAAGCAAATCTACATCCGGTATTTAAATCTATCTTTGTTAACTATAACCATGGTTTGAGGAAAATCGATAGTACAATCTATGCAATAGTAATCCAGAAACAAAATCCTTGACAAATAATAGAATTGAAACATAGACTTATTGTTTAAAGATTACTTTGCGGGCGTAATTCAGTGGTAGAATGTCAGCTTCCCAAGCTGGACGTCGGCGGTTCGAATCCGCTCGCCCGCTGTTGTATTTATACTATTGGGCGTTAAGGACAAAAAATCACATTTTTTGTCATAATCTTCAGCAACAAGTCCATATGAAGTTTTCAATAAGATTCTTGGGGTAAAACTGCAAGAGATGATGGCAGCCTCCATTGCACCCTGTTTCAATATACATTATTTAACTTATGTTGATATGATTGTCACTACTGTGATAATATAATCTGCGTTGTTTTGTTAGACCTTATGATTCCTGACCCACATTAAAGACCTTTTAAAGTCAAGCACCACAACAGTATTTTGGAAATACTGCATCCCTAACAACCCCTCGCACTCCGTCAGGAGTGGACTGTCATTCGGGAAAACTGAAATTTCTGCATTCTTAATAGTTCTATCCCCGACCTGAAGATTTGGAACAATGCCTCGCCTGCAAGCCAGACGCCCAATATACGGGTAGAAATCCCTGCCCTCCTTTAGATTTAAATCCCGAACTTGACCATCAACTTTTTCCCAGAGTTCTTCTCCAATAGCCAATCCTCTGCCGCTGCCGGAATCAAACTGCAATTCTATCTCCTCACCAGCAATAGAAATCCTCACAAAAAGGAACACATTGCCATGGAAATCTTCCTCTGTTGTTAATGGGTATTTCTCCCACAAATCTGATTTGTTCGCCTCAAAAAGTTTATTGTACGAGAATTCTACTTCGTTATCAACATTATCAAACATAACATAATTGAACTGCCTCAATACGGGCAGTCCCACAATAACAGTATCGCTGTTGGAAGTATTACTAACGATTTGTACACTAAATAAATCTACAGCCGAAGATGGTTCAAGATACAAGCAAGGCCGATTAGTAAAAGTGATACCACCAATTTGAAGCAACGGAAGATAGCAGAGACCAAGCTTGTAGCCGTTCAAATCGGAAAGTGCATTCTCCATGACATAGATTGGCAGTTTGTTATCTAAAACATGTGAGATATTCAAAAAGAACGGCTGCGAGGCTCCTGTATCAAGCACAACAGGGTATTGATTTGCCCGGGATCCAATTCTGCCCTCGATAACAACATAATGGTTTTTGTAGTACTGTTTATGATATTTTACTCGATGGACCTTATTCTGATCCATCTGGCCATCGGCCTTTAAAATGAAATCTGAACTTACAAAGTCTTTCAGTGAATCGACCGTCAAATCCGGCATATCATCAGAATGCATCAAACGAACATCAGCGGGTTCTTTGAGGTTTGTATTATCTGAAGTCATATGTACAACTGGATCGATGGAACATCCAGATTGCAAGCACAAAAGCAAACTGATTAAGCTGCTAAAAATAAAAACTCGCATTTACATCACCCCCTTCGGACAAAGCCTAATCTTTACAGATAAGCGCTTCCCTACATATCAGATTCACGAGATTTAGTGCCCTTGTCCCGGGAAGAACTAAATAACGAGGCTACCCTCCTGTGTAGACCTCTCCATAAGTAAATCTTTACTATTTTAACATTTCTCAGCCCCTATGTCAAGTTATTAAGGGCTTCAGCTTAATTCTCAATTTGCCTAAAAACGAGGAAAAAAGGCTTCATAAGGATAAAAAGAACTGTTCAGGATTGAAGTCTGCTTGCACAACAAAGTCCTATAAAATCACTATTAACAACCGATAAAAATCCTTATCCCGTTTGGAATATAGCTGGAGGAATCGCAGATTTAGTAACATTAAACAGGCTCCTGATTGGATCCGCAAACTCGGCGTAGAATGGACACATCGTCTTTGGATTGAGCCCAAACGCATGTGCTGAAGAAATCCCGGCAGTTCCATTTTCCCGGCAAATGTACTTGGATAATGCTTAGTGATTATACCTGGCTAACTCTTTACCCTGCTGTAAAGTTTTATGGCATTGGGAAATGATAGTAACACACCAGGAAGATGTGTAAAATCCAAGCTAAGATTCTGGAATACTAACTTCCAGTGTAGTAAGCCCACCGAGAATAGCCCATCTGACAAGGTCAGCAACACTGTGAGTATGCAGCTTATCCATAATTTTACGACGGTTTGCTTCTATGGCCTTGGTACTTACATGTAACTGTTTAGCAATCTGCTTCGTATTTTTTCCCTCACCAATTAATTGGAGGACTTCACGTTCCCTATTTGTAAGATTCTCCAGTGGAGAACCGCTGGTTTTGATTAATCGATTCATATAATCACTTACAACTACACTTACAACTTCCGGACTTAGGTATGTACCGCCATCATAAACAACTTGTATAGCTTCTAAAAGTTCATTAAACAGGCAATCCTTCAATATGTAGCCTGATGCTCCGGCCTTAATCATATCCGCTACAAACACATTACTTGAATGCATCGATAAGGCAATCACCTTAACTTTCGGGAACTCTCGAATAATCTGCCTTGCTGCATCAACCCCATTCAGGTTCGGCATAGTAATATCCATCACGACGACATCCGGTATAAGTTCTCGTACAAGGTCAAGCGCGTTTCTCCCATCTGTAGCTTCACCGACTATCTCCATATCCGGTTGTTTCCTAAGCAAAGAACACAAACCTTCACGTACAATTCCATGGTCATCGGCTACTAAAATCCTTATACTCATTTTTTATCCCCACCCATAGTCTTAGCTTCTTTCAGCGGTGCAAGCATTGTAATCCTACACCCACAACCAGGAGCCGAATCTATCTCAAAACGCCCTCCAAGATATTCCAGACGTTCTCGAACGCTAAAGAGTCCGAATGCCCCCATTTTTGCCGCCGTTGCTTCAGTAGGATTAAATCCTACACCATCATCTTCAACTCTGACCTGTATCATGCTATCCATTTTTTTTATGGATACTGTCACTTCATGTGCGTTTGCATGTTTAACAACATTGATAAGTAATTCCCTTATGTCCCGAAATAAAAGCACACATATATCATTATCAAGAGGTTTGGGCTTTCCATCATCCTGGAACTTAGTTGCAATATTGTATTTTCCCTGAATTTCCTCGTCGAGCCAGGCAGCAACAGCCTTCTCAAAACCTAACTCATACAATATAGGTGAACTCAGATCGGATGTCAACAAACGGGTATCCGTCACAGCTTTGCCGATCCAGTCACTTACATCCCTGAGGATATTACGAGAATCATCCAAAATATCCGAATGTAACAGCTCCTCTATTTTTATTTTTGAGATTGCTAACGATTGGCTGATTTGATCATGAAGTTTTGTTGCAATCCGATGCCTTTCACGTTCCTCAGTTAATGTTAATTGTGAAGCCAAAGATTTAAGCTTTTCATGATACTCAAGAAGACTTTTCTCCGCTTGCTTACGCTCACTAATGTCTCTCCATATCCCCTGACAAACATCATGCCCGCTTATGGAAATGATCTTCGCACTGACAAGCACATCCCGGATCCGGCCGTCTTTCGTTCGTTGCTTGGTTTCAAAAGTGTCAATCCCCTCTCTGGCAACTTTTTCCATATGATTTATAACTTCCTCCAGAGACTCATTGACTTCAATATCGCCCAAATTAAGCCCTTCAAACTCCTCTCGCGAATAGCCAAGGTTCTGATATGCATTGTCATTGAATGCCAGAATCTGTCCCGTTTCCGGATCCAAAAGTACAATTGAATCTATCGACTGCTCGAATGTAGCCCGATACCGCTTCTCCGACTCCTTCAGCGCTTCTTCCGCCTTTTTGCGCTCGGTGATATCGATAATACTGACAATCATGCCCTTCCAGTGATCATTAGAATCAAAAAAATTCGCCTTAATGTGCCCATGAAACACAGAGCCGTCACTGCGTGCAAATTCACCATCGAGTTGTACCGTCTTTCCCTTGCTAATCTGCTCGTACACGACTCCTCCAACGCGGTGATACTCTTCTTCGGTCGGGTATAAAATACGTGTGTCCTGTCCTTGATACTGTTCTTTCGACAAGCCAAAGAGCTCCTCCATTGCAGGATTAGCCCAGATGATCTTTCGGTCTACTGTGTAAGCAAGTCCTACAGAAGAAGCTGTTAAAATATTGTCTAAGAGCTCTTTTTGTTTCTGCATTTCTTCTTCAGCCAGCTTGCGCTCAGTGATATCCTGTGAAAAGCCTATCAGACCGACTGGAATGCCATCTTTGTCAAAAATCGGTATCTTATCTGTCCGCACCCACCTTATACTGCTTGCAGATTTATATCGTTCCATTATGTTAAGTTTGGGGCGTCCTGTTTCAAGTACCTCCTGGTCATCATTTGCCATGCTTTGTGAAATCTCGGTAGAATAAAGGTCAAAAACCGTTTTCCCTATAAATTCTTCTTCAGGTATTTCAAGTGCTTTAGCAAATGCTTTATTGACACGAACAAATCTTCCTTTTAAATCTTTATAAAAAATTATTATTGGCGAAGAATCAACAATGAGCCTGAATTCCTGCCGTTCCTTTTCCAAATTTTCTTCAAGTCTCTTGCGTTCGGTGATATCATGATGTATACCCAAAATACCAATAGTGTTCCTCGATCCATCCTGCAACGGAAGCTTTGTCGTTGAAGTCCATTGTTCATTACCTTGTTTGTTTTCGAATAATTCCTCATGGTTAACCAATGGCTGACATTTTTGAATAATTTCCTCCTCCTCAGCATAAAATTGTTCCGCTGACTCTTCCGGGTAAAGGTCAAAATCCGTTTTCCCAAGAAGGTCCTTTTCGTTTTGAAAGCCCTCATATTTTACTATCGTGTCATTTCCGAGAATAAATCGATGTTTCCTGTCTTTCAAATATATTCGATCCGGTATATTATCTATTAACAGCCGCAGCAGATTGTGTTCCCTCCGTAGTTCCTCCTGCGTTTTTTTGCTTTCGGTGATATCTTCGACTGTACCTTCATAATACAACGTGTTCCCATCGTCATCACGAATCGCCCGTGCACTTTCACGTACAAATAACACTGTACCGTCTTTTTTATACCAGGCAGATTCCAAACCAACAATCTGGCCTTCGGTTTCGATAAGCTGTTTGAATTGTGAGCGAGGATAATCCGGCTCAAATCCACCATCTTCCAGATCTCTTTTCGCAAGCTCTTTAAAAGAGATATATCCAAGCATTCGTATAAGTGCCGGATTTGCCATTAGTATCTGACCATCGGGAGTCGTTCTATAGAGCCCGACGAGTGTATTCTCGAAAATTCCCTTAAAACGCTCTTCGCTCTCCCGAAGCATTTTCTCCGCTTTTTTACACTCAGTGATATCTATGAATGAAGTCATAATGCAGCAAAGTTTATCAAGTTGATCCAAGACTATACTTGTTGAAAGCTGGACAGTAAAAAGAGAACCGTCCCGATGCCGAGCCGGCACTTCATCAATCCAACCCTCGCCATGATGTAATGCTTTCTTCCCGCCCTCGATCCACTCTGAGACCTGCCAGAACTGATTAGCAGGCCTACTCAGGACTTCTCCGACGTCTTCATGTCCCCACATTTTCAAAAAAACATCGTTCACGTATGTCAGATTTCCATCGAGATCGGTCATAGCAATAGCATTAATAGAGGTTGCGATGGCAGCTTCTTTTATTTTCAACGCCCTTTCCACGCTCTTGTGCTGTGTAACATCGCGAACGATGTGTACTGCAGTCCTAATGTTATCTTCCTCATCGGTGATAGGGTCCACCGTGACAACGAGACATCGACTGTCCGGCAACTGAAGTTCTGCGCTCGCGCGCTGACCCGTACGAATCATCTCTTCCAAAGGACATCTGAGGATATGTTTTTTGGATCCATGAACTAATTCACAGCATAACTTCCCGACCATCTCGGCGGAAGATAGCCCTGTGAAATTTTCTCCTGAGCGGTTGGTCCGGAGAATTCGGCCTTTAAGGTTCGTTATCGCCACCCAGTCGGAAATAGCATCGAAAATACTTTCAAAACCATCACCAGAAAATTGCGGTTCTTGTTCCACCTTTTTGCGGCTGGTAACACGACTCCTGATACGCTCTAATTTCGCCTTATTATGCTCGTCAGGTTTTATGACTTCCTGGTCTTGCTTTTTTTCACCATCTCGCATAACTTCATTCCCCAAAGGCTGTCTACCCGATAAATCATGTCTGTAACTGCCTTATCGGGCTCCTAAACTACTTCGTAACGTACAACTCCACCACCCCCAATATTGTCTAATGAATTTGCTCCCAATAGTCAAACGGTTTTTAGTAATTCTAAATATTTTGTTTCGACTTTTATACCCTGATTGAGTTGTGAAATTGCAGGAAAGAGAACTTGTATAAATAGATTGGAAAAGACACCCAAAATGAGACAAAAAATAAGTTGCCTAACCACGGCAAATCAATTAAGATATTTTCAGTTTTGATTTTATGGACGAGAATTTTTTGTGAGATAGGCCGTGCTAAGCGGGGTGTTAGCGGTACCCTCTACTCGCAATCCGCTACAGCGA
>CAZMWN010000201.1:0-6859 GCA_964569935.1 uncultured Pirellulales bacterium | reverse complement strand
ATGACGATAGTCCATGGAGAGGCCCCGTCTGGAGCTTCAGTGTAAAGATGCTGACTGCCTCTGATCCCAGCCCGCGTGACGGTGCCGAATGCGTTGCCCTTGATACCATCCTTAGCTGGGCGGGTGGTGCGGAAGCAACAGCACACTGGGTGTACTTCGGCACTACCGAGACGCCACCATTCAAGGCCCTTCGGAATATTACAACCTATGAACCTCCAGAGTTCGAACCCTACACGCTTTACTATTGGCGTATAGATGAGAAAAAAGGCATGGAGGCCTGGCCGGGAGAACTGTGGACTTTCAGAACGTTGCCCTTTGTATCGATTACAGACCCGAATCTTGTAGGGTGGTGGAAGCTCGATGAGACATGTGGTGACAGCACTGCGGTTCTTGATTCGTCCGGCTACGGCCACCATGGCACATTGAGAGGGGGCCCACAGTATATAGATGGATATGACGGCAGTGCACTCCAATTCGACGGCCGAGACGATTATGTGGATCTACACATTGGTTCAGTCATTGGCTCGCTGACCGACTCTACCTTCATGACATGGGCGGACTTTGCGAGAGCCGGGGGGCCCTCGCAGCGGATCTTCAGTTTCAGCTCCGACCCGAATATCTACATGTACTTCACGCCCCGTACATATTATCACGGACCACAGGGCTTCGGCATTACAACAACCGGTGGAGCTTCTGAGCAACAGGCAGTTGTGGACGGTAGATTGGAGAGTGGATGGCACCACGTGGCCGTAACAATCGACGCAGGCACCGATACGATTATTTTCTACATCGACGGCCTGGAGATCGTTCGGGCAACCGCGGATATCAGCCCAAGTGACCTGGGCGAAACCACCAACAACTGGCTCGGCAGGTCGCACAACGAGGATGATGCTTACTATATGGGTTCTTTAGATGATTTCCGTATCTACGACCGGGCACTGTCGCAGGCCGAGATCGAGAAGGCGATGAGAGGTGACCCGCTGCTTGCCTGGAATCCAAAACCGTCTAATGGTTCAACATTGGATGTCGAACGCGCAGCACCTATGAGCTGGTCACCGGGAGATAATGCAGTTCAGCACGATGTTTACTTTGGCACCGACGCAGAAGCTGTAGAAAATGCCGATACATCCGATACCACAAATATCTATCGAGGACGACAGGATCCTAACACTTATACTCCGCCCGAAGTCCTTGAATGGAGCCAGACTTACTGCTGGCGGATTGACGAGTGCAACAATGACGGAACAATTAGCAAAGGTAGAGTGTGGAGCGTTACGATAGCCGACTTTCTCGTTGTGGATGATTACGAATCTTACAATGATATCGAGCTCGGAGAGGAGGGTAGCAACCTGGTCTATATGACTTGGGCAGACGGCTATGTTGAGCCCCCTGCAGTCCGTACCAACGGCTCAACCATGGGTTATGTTGTAGCTTTCCAACCTACTATAGAATTCGATATAGTTCATGATGGTGATCAGTCAGCTCCATTTTACTATGATAACAGTACTGCAGGCTATTCGGAAATTACAGCGAACACAAGCGACCTGCCAATCGGACAGGATTGGACCAGGTACGAAGTTCAGGTTCTGACGCTGTGGTTCTATGGAGACCCGAACAACGCCGTCACTGAGCAACTGTACGTAAAACTGAACGGTGCCAAGGTAGTCTATGACGGCGATGCAGCCAATCTGGCAACAGCCGAATGGACACAATGGAATATCGATTTGTCGGCATTTGGTATGAATCTGGCAAATGTCACTGAAGTGATTATTGGCCTTGAGAGAATCGGTGCATCTGTTGGTTCTGGCATGTTGTTAATTGATGATATCCGTTTATATAGAGTAGCCCCTTAGTATACTTTTGGGAAATTTATAGGTTAGAAGTATCGGTTGATACAATCAGCCGAATTATGCAGGTCATATTGGATGCTATTGGTGCCTGCTAAGTATATTTAGGTAGAAATCAGGTACCAATAGCACCCCTTGCCGTGCTAATGAAATTGTTATATAAAACCTCACGTAAAAAAACCGGCGTAAAAAGAAAACCCCTCAATATCCTTCGACATTGCTCAGGACAAGAATTGAGGGGACATAATATAAAAAAACCACGCGTTCAAATCCCTCAATAGCACCTCTACGCACATCCTTCGTGAATAGTTCGATAAGGTGCGGAACATCACACCCTACGAGCTATTACTTTACGTGATTCACATCCCTGAATATAACGTCCATTTGGTAAATCAAGAAGGATTGCGATGTTTTGACGTCTAACTGAGCGTCTAAATCTTCGAACTTGTGAATCTGTCCATCCATTGTGAATGTGGTACTCTCCGTTTTTTTGTGGTTTATGTCCTGGTCTATAATTATCCTCAGTGGAATCTAAAGGTCTATAGCGGCAATCAATAACGCGTACCCTCCATCGCCTGCAGGCTTCAAGCTTTTTCTTCATTTCATAATAGGTCAAGTTGTGGTTATATATCATAAAAATATAAATATCTTTACGATTATATCCTGCATTTTCGAGACTATTAATAGCCTTTCTAACATGTGGCCACATCTTGTATTTCCCATCCCAGGCAATACGCGGATGAACAAAATGAGCTTCTTTTAATAATTTGGATCGTTCTGGTGTAAGGTAATTCAAATCGAAACCACTTTGGCTTTCACAACTAAGAGGATGTCCTTTTACTGTTCGATATGTTGCTAATTCTCCAAGTATTTTGTCAATGTGGGGATTGCCAAGAAGATTGTTATCATAAAAAACTAATTTTCTCTTCTTTATAAAGGGCAATACAGAATCAACACATGTAAACTCCGGTTCTATCCTCCATGTACCACAAAAAGTACATCGTCTCGTACATCCACGTGATGTGTGAATTATCTGGTAATCAAGATCCTCAGGCAAAAGGGAATAATCTACAGGGATCTTTTCTGCAGCACTTTCCATATATAGCCCTTTATAAACTGAGGCAAAAGGAGACCGTTTTTTACAATCTTCCAGCATTAAAGAAGCGTATATGCCACCAATCTCAATTTCAGCACTTGGATAAGCTTTGTGGTAGAATTCTGCAGATTCATGAACATAATTGGACCAATAGGTAAATAATGAAGTTATTAAAATTCGATCAGGAGTGAGGCCACAACGCTTCAAACCACGCACCAACTTGACAGTATTTCCTTTAAGTCTGTGGTATGAGCCAATTTTAAGTAAACCAATTGGTAAGAAATGAGAATGGTTCTTACTCTTCGATGCTATAGGGAAATCAGGTTCGACCAGCAAGATTTTTATTTTCTCATTCTTCTTTACGTGATAAACCTTTTGTTTCATTGGCCAACCCAAGAATTTGCCAATAATGTAATGGGATCAGGCGAACCTTTTGTTAATCCGCTATCTTTTACTGTTACCATACCCATACTAACAAAGTCTCCGGCACTCTGCTCATTTACTACCTGCGCTGATTCTAAGTTTTCCATTGCGCATATTGTGCAGAAATGAATCATCGGACTCATTTTGGTTCTTCCGAAAAATTTGACTGTAGGAAGAAAAAAATACTTTACATTCTGTCCCTCAAAACATCCTCTTAAAAAATCGAACATAAAAAGTCTCAACAATTCTGTATTTCGGTATAGGCTTGAGTCTTTCAGCTTCTCGGGACGTTCATTACATACTACAGTTCGTATCTCACTAGCGAGATCCCGTTTTGAGATGAATCGGTCCATTACATTACGATGAAATGCATCATATGCCGTGATAAGTATTACAAACCTGCTTGCGCCCGTCGCCCGATATAATACCCGCTGTATTGCAATTAACTCACGAATCGCCTCGAATCTTAAACATTTTCTTCCATTAGGTGTTGGCACCTTACCTGTGATCGAATTGCAGAAATCCAAATTAAACAGAGTTACAAATTTATCTATTGTAAATTCATTTTCATCAAGGTCTTTCTTCCAAAGAACGACATCATCAAGATATCCATGATACACAGTATGAGGCAAATTTAGTAAGGTCAAATTAGATCTGAGTCGTTCAAAATTTCTCCTTGGACTATCACTCGTATCATCTGTTATTTCAAATGCAATTACTTTTTCGATCATCTTTGCCCACAGTTTAATGTCGTAAGCTTCGGGACCAGGAAGACCAAGGTAGAGGTATTTTTCACCCCATCTATGAAAGATCCACTCTAATATGGGAGTGTTCCACATTTCACGTACTATTCTTTTTCGTGGATGGTCAATAAAATGGCTTGGCATATTAAAGATTTTCTTCCAAATAATCTATTAAGTCCCCAAGAAATTCACTGTATTCCTCTTCAGTCAACTTATATCTTATCACTTCTTGATCAAGATATTCAATTAATGTGCGCATGTCTTTATTGACCTCCATATCCACAAAAGACACTGCCTCTAAGACATTTTTTGGTTTATCTTTCGCATAAACTAGTTCTTTTGGCACAGGTGCTTTCTTTTGTACTTCTCCAGTCTTTACACGCCTTTTCCTTTTTTCCTCGGAACTTTCCTTTTTCATGGCAAGGATCTTTTTAATATCCGATTTTGCTTGTTTTAGAGCGGCAAAGGTTCTATCAAAAAGGTCCTTTTGTTGTTCCTTAAGAATCTTTTCATGTGTGTTAAGTGTTTTATTGTACCAATCAAGAGTTGTATTAAACATTAACAATTGCGAAACATCGCGTTCATTAGATGGTATTGCTTTTAATATATTGAATACCTTTGGAGAAATTTCTTGTAATTCCTCTTTCGCTTTTAATTTGTTTTGAATGCCATTCGCCCAAGATGAAATTCCTGCCGCTAAATCAGCGAAACCCATATAAAGACTATCGCGAATTGTGCTGGGCTCAAACTCTGTTCTTGCTGCATTCGGGATAAGTTGCTCATCAATTATTATTATTTCGCCGGTGACACGATTGTTGAATACTGCTCTAGAAAAGAATCTTGCAAAAGCATCACGATTCCCAACCGAAAATCCAAACTTCTTGGTTAATAGCCCACGAAGATTTTTCTCTGGTAAATATTTCCGTGCGTCATTTAAGCAAACCCATGCAAATCCAAGCTTTCCTTTTCCGAGCTTATTCTTTATTTGAAAAAATTTCGGGCCAAATCCCGTTCCATGAGAAAATATCGTATTTTTATACGGCCTGAATAGTTGCTCTTTGTATCTATGAATAGTAAGTTCGAGCTTTATTACACGATAATCTTCCTCTTCAAATTTCGCTTCAATTTTATTTTTATGCTTAAACTTAGGATTGAATGGCAATGGCACAACTCCTTCTAAATATTCTATTACTTTCTTTCGTTCTATTAGTCGTTTATACACATTTGATTGTATACCTTCCATTATGACGAGAGTACCCTGGCTCTCTAATGGGCAATTATCACAAACATCCGACGTTATTGATGAGCTTAACAATTTTTCAAGATATAGTTGTGATGGTTCACTATTCATTCGCCTTTTTTCTTCATCGTCCAGCATTTCCCTAATCTTACCGAATTCAAACACTAATTTTGAAGATACACCTCTCTCTGGCTTTGTATAAATTTCTAATTTGTTGCAAACATTAAACGCGCTGTAAATTCCGATTCCTCGAAAGCCAACATCTTTATTTGGATCTTTTTCAGACATGCCTAAGCGAATTGCTTTTCTAGCTATTTCTCTTTTCATTCCCGTTCCATCGTCTCGCACGGACACTAAATCCTGACTTACTTGAACTTCTACATTCTTTGCTTTAGCGTCTATAGAGTTCTGGATATATTCACGTAAGGTATCGAGAGGATCTCTATATATCCCTTTCGTTATTACGGGCAACAATTCGGCCCCGATATCTTTTGCTCCAAATTTTTCCAACTCAGCCATTGTCTCACCATTAAATGCAGGTTAAGTTTATGTTCTCATGAATCCTAAATTCCCATAGAATAATAGGTCTTACGAACGTTGTGTCTTTTATACTCTATTCTAACAGTCCCTACCCAAACCACAATGAGAAATTAATCCCAAGAGGTCCTTATTTTCTCAACCCGCTTTCAATATTTTCCCAGCTCTGCTGGTAGTTTCATGTGTTAATCTGACTTTTTTAGTAGCCACAATCCAGATTTTCATTCATCTCTATTTACCCAAAATTCAATTTCTCAATTTTCCCACCTACACTACCTAAGCATATAATCGTTGTCGAACAATTTCATTCTTCATAAATCAATTTCAGCATCTTTCGAATTTTTACAAGCATATTTACAAATTCAATTATTTATTAAGATGAAGGCGTTTCCAAACATGTTAATGTTGATTGAAAGAATCCACTCATTTTAAAGAAATCGCCGCGTATATAAAATCGGTTAAAAAGGATTTTAAAATAAGGAAATAGAGAAAGATGTGGGAGGACAAGACCTGCGCAAAGCGCAACTCCGATAAGACAGAAGAAAGCAGATGGCGGATGGAGCAGGACTTGTGCGAGGCAAAATATCACGTTAAAAAACCATGCGTTCAAATCCCACGAAAAGAACCACGCCTGAAATAAATCAAGAAATCCAAGAATACACTTGAAATAAACAATCCCGAAAAAGATAAAAAAGTACTTGAAAGAAGCAAGTTTATTTATAAAATGCTCGTAGTCCTTTTGATTAGTCAAAAGGACTATGTACTTTGTTTGAGAGTATTTTCACATAGATAGCGTTGATAAAGTAGCAGCGATACCAAGCCGTCGTGACAATGAATTGAAGTGTGGTTTCGCGGTATCGATTGAGGATTTACGGTACTTATTGAGGTTTTATATCGAGGAGCAATGTTCAATGGTCTTTAAGGCAAAACAGTGGGATTATATAAAAAGATGCTGGCATCTTACGCCGCGAGA
>CAZMWN010000200.1:2811-6959 GCA_964569935.1 uncultured Pirellulales bacterium | reverse complement strand
CATAATAAATGGTTCCGGATGCCGAGGCAAATTCGGTGACATCAGGGGCTTGAGTCCAATTTTCTCCATCTGTTGAATACTCAACCGTGACCTCTTTGAATCCAGAAAAGGCAAGAAATGATGGACCATTATAATTCCAGACCAACATCTGATTGAGCTTAAATACTTTATCAAACTCATACTGAATCCACGCAGGTCCGGAGTCATCGGGGGCTGTTAGCCACATATCATCGACGTTCTTGGAGTGTAAATCACCAACCAACCCTGAGCCGTTGATAGTATTTTCAGGCCCTTGAGAACTTTCATCAACAGCAAAACTGGATGCTGTAGCAGTAATATTCTGCCCGGGTATCGGGTACAGGGAAGGTTCGACCGTAAAGCTCCATATTTCTCCCTTGAACACAGTCGGGTCCGGCGGTGCATTGACTTCATCAACCCTCCAGAAATACGTTTGGCCAAATTCCAGACGGCCGGGATCATAAGTAGCAGCATCCAGGCCAGGGCCAACAAGGAGCAGACTGCCTGTATCAGCGGTGTTCACATCTTCGAAAACCGTCCCGAAATAGACATCATGCGTGTCGGCATAAAGTCCCGATTCCCAGCTCAGAGTCACATCTCGTGGTACATCAGTTGCCCCATCAGCCGGATTCGGCGTCGAAGCAAGACCTAACGATATACCTGCCATGGCCGCCTGAACCTCGGCTTCATTCAATGCATGATTATAAAATCGTACATCATCGAGCATACCCTCAAAAAAATTCGCTTGACCAGTATTGGCCTCGTTAGAGACGGCTCCTAAATACATATTTTGTGTGGCCTCAACTAATGTCCCTGCTGGATTCGTGTCCCATTCTGCATCGACGACACCATCGAAATAAATATACTTCTTACTGTTTACGCTGTCATAGATGCACGTAATATGAATCCAATCGTTCAACGGTGGAACCGTTGTGCTCGGACTGTCCTCCACACCATCAACTGAGTGCCCGATACCTCTTGTTGTAAAAGCCAAGACATCGACGGGCATTGTGTATGTGTCGGGGTATTGTGAAGACCACCAAGCCCCGAACCTTCGCAGGCACCAACCGACACCATCTTCACGATTACCAATCGGACTGTATGACCACTCTTGTGACCAGTCTCCAATATTTGTCCAAAGTGCAACGCTGAAACTTCCGGATGGATTATATATCGGATCGTTTCCAAGATCGACACAGTCGTCGATACCATCGAAAGACAATGCACCACCGAGAACTCCTGAAACCCAGGCCGGATCATTCAGCAGGACTCCATCAAGGTCACCGGCCGAATCTTTCGCAACAGTACCCGAGCTGTCATCGAGCCTCCAGTGAGCGACAAGGTCGGCCCAAGCATGACCGGCCGTGCTAAATACTAATACGGCAGAGAATAAACAAATCAATCTTCTACACATAATATTACTCCTTCAAAAGACCGGGTTATTGAATGACCATGCTTTGGCTACACTCCAAAGCACTGTTGTCTTATAAAAAACCTAAAGATAATTACACCGCCCGGAGAACTTTGAGCCTATCCGGCACTACTCTTTGGAATTGAAAATCACCTTCCTGATTCAAGAGCCCGTGATGAATCAGCCTGCAGGAATAGTACCTATCAAAGACACTATATAATACGGCTATTATATCACGAAAATCAAGAATCATAAGTATTTTATAAGTAATACCGGTCCTAAATGGTTGTTCCTTTTAACAAAGAAAACGTCATTATGCGCAAAGAAAACGTCATTATGTGCTTTGTCCTTGCTAACAAAACAAATATATTGCCGTAATAAATTATGTCAAATACGTCCCATATTCTTAGTTGAAACATCCAAAGCTTACGGCTGGGGGCTGCGCCATAAGAACAAAGGAGTGAATCGTAAATTCGGGGATTAGTTGATTAGCGAGTTGGTCATTGAACAAGATGGGACACAAAATACAGAATTAAGAAAAGATAATCAGTCTTCGGAATACGAGATGCGAACGACGCATCAAATATTTTACAAAAGGTTTTATGTTCTGTTCCTGTGCACTTATCTTCATTTTTGGCCTAAAAAAATTGGAACTCGACAAAAAATATTTTGAAAAATTCTGTCAAAATCCAATTTTGAAAAAAACGACCATCAATTTTAAATGAAACTAATCTTTTGAGAAAAGAAAATGACTCGATGGATAATTGAATTTGTAGGTTGGGTAGCCGTTATTGTTGACTGTTTCTTTTAAAAAAACTGCCATGTATAAATTTGAAGGGATCAGGTCATTGCGAAGGAGTAGCCTGCCCTGAGCGCAAGTCGAACGGGACCGCGGCAATCTACATCGTCATTCTTACGGGAGCAGAATTGTAGGGTGGGCTTTTAGCCCACCGAATCAAATTTTGAATTATGGAACAAGCACCTATGCGGCATAGATTACATTCTCAATAATCCTGCTGCTTATGTTTCTTGTGACAGAATTTTGATATATCGGAGTCCGGTGAGTTGTGCAGCCTGCTTTACATTGATACCATCTTCGCCAATAGCTCTAGCACAAGTAACTTTGTCGTTTACAATGATATCAGCAGTTCGAAGATTGAGATTGATATCAAGGGAAAGCACTCTATTAGGATATATGCCAAGACATGCTATTAAATAAGATTTTAGATCTTTATGGTATTCAACAAAAAAAACGGACTCACCAAGTTTATCAACTAATGCATCTACATTTTTCTTTTTTGTTCCCATGCAAGTGATTGCAGTTGTTGTTTTACCGTTGCTCTGTTGAACTACAACCTTGCTCTGAATACCTGGTTCCCTTATCATGTCTTTAATAATAATTGATCCATTAGAGATTTCTGATATTTGTTGAATGACTGCCTGCTGAAGCAAATCTTCAGGTGTTTTAGCTGGCTCTGGTTTTTGTAAGCTTTCATCTTTACCTTCTGTTAGGATATCAATATCTAATCCTGTTATTTTTGAAACAAGTCTAATATTAATCCCTTTAGATCCTATAGCCATTGCAGCACTCTCCCGATCTTCTACAATAACTTTTGCATGTTTCTTCTTAGAATCTACATTCACAGAACAAACCTTGTCACGCGGAATACCTAGGCAATCAATCATGAATATCTGTGGATTCTCATTAAAAGGAATAAAACGAACAAACTCGTTCAACTCAGTTCGCACTTTCTTGAGTGCTTCTTCATCTTTACCTATACAGACCCAGACGGGATCGATCTCCTTGAAAACGGACCGTACGACTACCTTACTTTGAAATCCTAGTTCACGGGCAGTGTCCAAAACCTCAATGTCACCAGCGGCTACTTCTGGAATGCAACGGACAAGTATCGCTCGAAGCTCCTCTTCCGGATCCAGAAGTGTGTCTGCTTTTGCTTGGCTTGAATGACAAGTGATAACGATGGTTCTCTCGGCTTTGCCAGATTTTGATGGAGCAACAAAAAATTGATTCTGGACTATTTCTATTAGACCTTCATTTTGAGCCCATTGTGCCAATTGACGTGCTAAATCAACATTTCTACGACCGAAAGCAAGAATATAAATGGTCTCCATACCCATTTCATTCTTTTTTTTAAGCCACCATTTATGCGCACGCAGTCCGCGCATTGCAAGTGTCTCAAAACTAGCCACAAGAAGAATTCCAGCCTTTATTTTTCTCCCTATGAAATCTAACGGATACTTAGCACCTCTCTCGCTTGATATAATTGTGTAAAGAAATTCAGCAAAACTTCTTGTTTCAACCTTCAAATCTCGTGCTGGCTTCTCTTGTAAATTTCTTGCTTTTAATCCGACTCCTCGTAGTTCCCGCATAAAGATGCGGGTTTTTATTCCATTTGAATCCATCGCTTCGAGTTTATCACAATCGCTTGCAACAATAGAATCATTATCTACGATAGGACTGAATACTCGATTCAAAAAGTAATTTGCAACGTCAGATTTAGCATTTTTTCCGATAAGACTCCATGCGATGTCTAAGTCTAGTGCTTGAAGAATCTGATGGTCAATATATGGTCTTGAAATATTAAGAAGCCCTTCTCGTAGGTATAACATAGTAGCCGCTACAATATTTCTAGCATTATCAAATTCATTTCTTATCCGTACAATTATCTGGCCTTCCTTTAATTGTGCATGTTCTTCT
>CAZMWN010000200.1:0-2801 GCA_964569935.1 uncultured Pirellulales bacterium | reverse complement strand
TCTCCCTGTTTAATCCAATCTATTTTTATAGGATGAGGCATAACGCCTTGGACTTCAGACTCTATGTATTCTGCACCGATATTGATTTTTGATTGTATTTGACGTGTGACTCCTCGTAACTTTATCCTTCTATTAATCCAAGAAAAAAAATGGAAGAAAAACGTTAGAAGTTTATCGATATACTCTAAATGTTTTACTAACCATCCCAGTGCACTTAAGAATAGTATTGCAATTACTATTATTTCAAAAAAAAGCACAATCATTATCTATTCCTTTTTATATTCTTCAGTAAAACTGTATATGCAATCAGGTTTATCACAAATTAATATTATCTCACCTTCAAATTGGCTAATGAACTGAATATTATTAATGTCAATATCTCCCTTGCAGATAAAACAATTTATTTCTCCACATTTTACTCTTTCAAGGATACCTAATGATTCTAACCATTTCTCGATATTATCATCACAGATTGCCAGCAGCTTCGATCGTTTTGACCATCTTCTAATCCTTCTTATAAATTCGTTCATTACGGGATCTCCCAATGGATCATGTCTAGCTAAAACTACGGATAACTAATTTTCAGAATTTCACCTATTATTCCTCTTTTTTGTATTTAACAATTTTATTCCCAAAATCTGCCCATGAAAAAAATACAAAAATCGATTATCAATCTCATAGCTGTAATACAAAACCGCGGCTGCATTATACATTTGATGGTTTGGAATATAAACCATGTTCTACAATATCAGAGCTATCGGCGGAGATAAAGATGTCGTTCATTTCGTTTTGCGCAACTCCAATAATATCGAGGCTGAAGGCTTAGCATTGTAGATTCGCTGATATTTTTTTGTACATTAAACATGGTTTCCTACGGCGTAATGCTATCCACTGTAGGATTTTTGAGATTATGGCACAACACTGAAATACATCACAACTTATGCAGTTTTGGAAATTCCATTCAAAAAAATATAAAACATACAATATTCCATAAGTATATGCATATATACTTATGGAGCACATCGTCCAAACAATCAACAGGTGACGACGGGTGGTAGCCACTTTGAGAACACAGTGAGCGAAGTGGATGGTGTTGAAGCAGACACACAAAACTATCAAACAAATTCACTCATACAAAATATTCAAAAAATAACTATAAGAAAGGGTTCATACGTAAAGCGCGTACGCGCTTTACGTATGCGAGTATTGTGAACGACGCATGGAAAGAGCAATTTGTTGGTCACATACTTCTCGTGGCCTGTCTTAAAGTGCAGCGAAGGATTCGGTTTGACAAAAAAGAGCATCCGGCATCAAGAACAGAGCAACGAGAATCGAACCACGAATCACAACCACACATAACGAATCGAGGACAATTTTGCCTGAAGAACAGCTTTTACTTTTTGCTAACCTCTTCTATCGCAGGGACAACGCCGAGCTGTTGCAACATTCCTAATGTATCCCAGGCGTTCCAGGATTCCACTATCTTTCCGCCGGCGATCTGGTCGATTGTTATCCCCATCACGCCCTGTCCCCTAACACCGGTAGGGGCGATACCCATAAGCTCACCCCTATGGGTGCCAGTACCTGTCCAGCGGGTGACTACCTTATCCCCTTCGGCAATCTGATCCTCAATGGTAAAATGTATGTCCGGAAAGGCGATGCGGTACATTGTGATGAATTGTTTGAAACCCTCCGGGCCGCATATATCCTCTGGCATGGAGGGGTCGTGAAGGACAAAGTCCGTTGAGTGAATCTCGTCTACTGGGTCCAGGTTACCCTGGTTCCAGGCCTCTTCAAACACACAACGAGCGATGGCTTTATTTTCTTCTGCTGACATGGTATAAATCTCCTTTCTTTTTTACATGAGCCGTATTATGTTAAACCGTTTACCCGCCTGACGGCATAACGCCGAGCTGGTTCATCACACTCATCATGTCGATTTCTTGCCATGCTTCCACAATTTTGCCGCCGGCGATTCTGAATATACTTATGTTTGTGAAAGCTACCTCTTTGCCGGTCGCAGGAATCCCCATAAAGTCGCCCTTGTGCGTTCCCTGGACAGTCATACGTGCGACTACTTTATCGCCTTCGGCTATGACGTCCTCTATCGTGTGACGCCAGTCGGGGAAGGCGGCGTGGAGCATGTGAACTCCGTGCTCAAATTGCTCCCGGGTCCACGGCTTGGGATCGCTCGATGTATGATAGACGAAGTTGGAGGCATGCTGCTCCATAAATGCGGTCCAATTCGCCTTCTCTAACTCTTCAATCGTTTTCCGCATGAGTGCCTTGTTTTCTTCCAGTTGGGCAGTCGAGGAAGGCTTGCAGCCGGGACAAACAAGACCAGCTATAATCAGACAGATTAACAGCATCGTGTAAACATTTTTCATTTTTGTCTCCTTTCTTTAATCTAATATTTCCCATCTTTCATTGCCGGGCTACCCCGGCCACTTGTTCAAAATAGATTTCCGTAAGCAACGTTATACAGTTGGAATAGTTATGTCTATTGTGGTAACTACGTATTTTTGCACAATTAACGAGCCACGAATCACTAATCACGAACCACGCGTTAAATGTAAAGGACAATTTCCCTTAAAGGGGGGAATTAGCTTGTGTTTTGGGCTGTTTTGGGGATAAAATAGTATTTAGTATGTAGTATTTGGTATTTAGCATATAGCATGTCGTATAGCGGAGCAAAAATTAAAAATCAAATCTAAAAAAGCAAAACTACAACGTAAAATTCAAAATTGATGTTAATTGACTTTTCAAGCCAAAATCAGGGTCAGCAAGTCATGTATAGCAAA
>CAZMWN010000199.1:1234-7009 GCA_964569935.1 uncultured Pirellulales bacterium | reverse complement strand
TACCTAATTATCCATCAAGCAATCCAGCCACGAAATCAAATCCTGCCTATGAAACAGGATGGACGAGTTTGTCAATGCACGATGACGGCCTGGCGGGTGATGAACTGGCTAATGATGATATTTATACGATTCAAGTACCGGTTACATTGCAGACTCACCGTCGTCTGATACGCTATCGAATCGTAATTAGAGATAACGCCGGATATGGCCTTACGGTGCCGTATGCGGACGATCATCAACCAAATTTCGCTTATTTTGTCTATGATGAAGTTCCTGCCTGGAGGGGTGCGATAAATCCTAACGGTTCCTGGCCGGAAAACCAGGTTGTCACGTATAATGCCGAACTGATGAACTCTTTGCCGGTTTATCACCTGTTGTCAAGGGAGACTGATATAGAAAACTGTCAATATAATCGTAATTACGATAATACTGAATATTACTTCTCAGGTACATTGGTCTATGATGGTGAAGTCTATGATAATATTCACTATCGAGTCCGGGGCCAGGTCTCGACTTTCCAAACAGGTAAAGAGAAGTGGAAGTTCGATTTTAACCGCGGCCACTATTTCCAGGCTCGTGATGATTACGGCAACAAATACAAAAGCAAATGGGATAAAATGAACGTAGGCACCGGCACCTGTCCCTGGTGGCAATATCCACATCCTGGAAATTGGGACAGGGGTACACGGGGAATGATGATGAATGAAGCGCTTGCTTTTAGGTTATATAATTTAGCAGGCGTCCCAAGCTGTAAAACTAATTACTTTCATCTACGTGTCATTGACAACGTTGTCGAAGCCGACCCTTCAAATCAGTATGAAGGTGACTTCTGGGGTCTATATTTGACAATTGAGCACCCCGATGGAGCTTTTCTTGACGAACATGGATTGCCGGACGGTAATGTTTATAGAATGGATGGGGGGCCCAACAAAACCCACCAGGGCCTAACGCATGTTACGAACAACTCCGATGTTTATAGTTTTATCAGCATGCACGATTCTCGTCCAAATAGAGATTGGTGGGCACAGAATGTTAATATGTCGAACTACTACAGCTCCAGGGCAATAGGTGTGGCTATTAATGACTCAGACCGTCGCCCGCAATCCAATTGCATCTATTATCATAACTCAGAAACAGGACAGTGGTGGATGCTGCCCTGGGATCTGGATCTGACCTTCGAATGGGCTACCCACTATAGTGACTGGGAGCATTTCAGGTATGCATTGGTCTATTCAGAATATGATATTGCCTATAAGAACAGGGCCCGTGAACTCCTGGATTTATTGCTCAATAGCGATCAGGCCTGGCAGGTTATAGATGAGATTGCCTCGATTATCAGCACGCCGTATGATGGAAGAACGTTCGTCGAAGCAAACCGGGCTTTGTGGGACTATCATCCACGAACTGTAAGGGAAAACCAATTCTACGAATTTAATGAATTCTTGAACACTAAGGATTGGTCGGGTCTGGTAGAGTACTACAAGACATTCCTAACTCCTACAGGTTTCTCTGACTTTGTTTTTGGCGGCTATGGTGTTTATGCTCTTATACCAGAGGCTACTGATACGGCGATTCCCTATACACCGACCATTACCTATACGGGACCCGAAGGATTCCCGGCCGACAATCTTACTTTTGAGACGAGTTCCTTTAGCGATCCACAGGGTAGCAACACTTTCGCTGCAATGAAGTGGCGAATTGCCGAAGTAGCCCCGGACTCTCAATTTATTCCTCCTGTTATCCCTTCGAGCAACGTGCTTGTGATTCTGGGGCCGGAAAGCCCGGATTGGAAATACCTCAAAGGTGACAACGGAGAGCCTTCGAACCCAGTTGACGCTTGGCGAAGCTTGAATTTCAACGACAGTTCGTGGCAGGTAGGCCAAACAAGTATCGGTTATGGTGACAATGATGATAATACATTACTTAGTGACATGCAGGATAATTACTCGTCCATATATCTCAGGCATCGATTTACTGTACTGGACCTTGACGAAATTGATACACTCAAATTGAACGTCTATGTGGACGATGGATGCATTATCTGGATTAATGGTATCGAGGTTGCGCGGGTACATGTCTCCGACGGGCTAAAGACTTACGATGATCTAACCGGTGAATCCTATGTAGATAATGCAATATGGGAGGAAGTTACGCTGTTAGCGCCTTATGATTATCTTGTTGAGGGCGAGAATATCATAGCAGTACATGTACTCAACAGTTCGCTGACCAGCAGTGATATTTCAATAGATGTTGCCCTGACTGCTGAAACAGACCAGGATGGTGAGCCGTCGAATGAGCCCCCGTCCGGAACAGTGCCTTTTCAAGGCGTGCGGGGCAAGTATGAAATCAATGCACTGTGGGAAAGCGATGAAATTACATCACAGAACTCTCGAACTGTAACTCTACCGGATGGTGTTGCAGTGCCCGGTCATACCTATCGAGTTCGCTGCCGAATGAAGGATAATCCTGGCCGGTGGAGCCATTGGTCGAATCCGATTCAGTTTGAAGCAGGCGAGCCGTTATCGGCAGGAGTAATAAATGATTTCCGTGTCACCGAACTGATGTATAATCCTGCCAAGGCAGATACCGCCGGCGGCGAGCTTGCTGTTGACAAAGAGAATTTTGAGTTCATTGAACTGAGGAATATCGGTTCAGAAGCTGTCAATCTTAATCGGATTAACTTCACTAACGGGATCGATTTTACCTTCCCAAGCTTTGAGCTTGGAGCAGGCGAATATGTTGTGATTGTCCAGGACCGAAGTGCCTTTGAGACGCGATACGGTTCAGCGGTTAATATCGCCGGCGAATATACCGGTAGACTAAATAACGGCGGTGAGAGAATAAGACTGGAAAATGGCTATGGTCAAACAATACTGGATTTTAATTATGAAGATAACTGGTACAATGTAACCGACGGCCAAGGCTTTTCTCTGACCATTATCGATCCATCTAATCCTGATCCGAATAGTTGGGACCAAAAAGAGTCCTGGCGTGCAAGTGTGTACATCAATGGCTCACCCTGCTGGGATGATTCAGGTGATATTCCCGGTTTTGGGGGGTAGTAATAAGAAATTTTATATTTCGTTCGCTTCACAAAGCTATCGAGGCAGTGGAAATTTTTAATGTAGTTTATTAGAGAAGCAGGATATGCATATGATTATTAAACTCCGGTTATTATTTCTTATACCGGTTTTATTTTGTGTAGGTTCTGCCGCTCTCAATGCTGATGACCAGCAGAACAATAATGGCAATGTTGTCATTATTGAAATCCACTATGATCCCGATATTAAAACCGAGTTGGTCGAATATGTTGAACTGTATAATTCTGGTTCGACCGATGTTGATCTTGCTGGCTGGTATTTTAGTGATGGAATCTCCTACTGTTTCCCTGCAGGTGCTATATTGCCTGCTGGCGGTTATATCATCGTAGCCCAGAATCCGGCTCATGTTCAGACTAAATGGAGCGAAGGACGAATAGAAATCGCTGCTGATTTGGTTTACGGACCTTTCGAAGGTAAGCTCGAAAATAACGGGGAAAAGATTGAACTTTGTAACGCTGCCGATGAAAAAGTCGACCATGTCGAATATCAACTTGGGTTTCCCTGGCCTACAGTTGGCGATCCAGTGCCGGAAAACCGTTCCGGTACCGGTCATTCTATACAACTGATTAATCCAATGATTGACAATGATTTAGGTGGAAGCTGGCGTTCGGCTTCTCCCACTCCTGCGGCATATAACGAATCGGTTGATATTGACAATCCCCCTCCTCATATTCGCCAGGTAAAACACTCTCCAAAACAGCCTAAATCAGATGAAACAGTAACCATTACTGCCAAAGTGACCGACTCCGACGGTGTTTCTAATGTGTCGTTGCTCTATCAATTGGTCGAACCCGGCAATTACTTTAATATCAATCAATGGCAGTATCGTATAAATTGGTATAGCATCGAGATGTACGATGACGGTCTTAACGGCGATGAAATAGCTAATGATGATATTTACACTGTCCAGATGCCGGGTGCTACGCAGGTTCACCGCCATTTGATACGTTATCGTATAGAAACTGAAGATAATCTTGGCTATGATCTTACGGTGCCGTATGAGGATGATCCTCAACCGAATTTCGCTTATTTTGTCTATGATGGTGTTCCCGCTTGGAGTGGTGCCATCAGGCCGGGTGACGCCGGACCATTAGGTGAAGTAGTTGAATACGGTACTGAGGTAATGCGTTCCCTGCCTGTTTATCACCTTCTTACTAATGAACAAGATGTACTCGATTCTCAGCATCTTCCCGGCGCGCGTATCGGTAGTTACAGTGGAGGCGATTATTTATGGAACGGAACATTGGTGTACGACGGCGAAGTTTATGACCATATCAGGTATCGAGCACGTGGTGGCGTCTGGCGTTATGCTATGGGCAAAAATATGTGGAAGTTTGATTTCAATCGTGGTCACTACTTCCAGGCGCGCGATGACTATGGCCGAAAATACGATACTACATGGGAAAAGCTTAACTTCTCAGCATGTATACAACAGGGTAACTACCTACATCGGGGCGAGCAGGGTATATTTGAGGCCGCAGCATTTAAACTCTTCAACATGATGGGGGTCGAGGCATCCAAAACCAACTGGCTGCATTTTCGCGTTATCGATGATGCCGATGAATTCGGGCCTACTCAGTATGATGGCGACTTCTGGGGTCTTTATATGACCATCGAGCAGATGGATGGACGCTTTCTTGATGAACACAATCTACCAGACGGCAACCTATATAAGATGGAAAATTACAATGGAGAATTGAACAACCAGGGGCAGACCGCTGTAATAGACGGATCCGACCTGGATTCACTTATGTATGTTCCAAATCGTACTGAACAATGGTGGCGGGAAAATGTGAGCCTGGAGCGATATTGCTCTTATCGGTGTGTAGTCGAAGGAATACACCATGGTGATATCGGATATGGGAAGAATTTTTTCTTTTATTTAAATCCTGAAAATAATATCTGGTCTATGCTGCCCTGGGATGTCGATTTAACGTGGGCGGAAAATATGTATGGCAATGGTGTAGATATCTTTATGAATCAGGGTGACATATTTTCTCATACAACTTTGTTGATTGAATGCCAGAACCGCATGAGGGAATTTCTCGACCTGTTATTTAATGCAGACCAGTTATATCAGATGCTCGATGAGTTGGCGAATATAATTGGTCCGCCAACCGGTGGTCCCACCTTTGTAGATGCAGACCGTGCGATGTGGGACTATAATCCGATCATGATTTCCGGATATGTCAACGGCGGTAAAGCCGGACAGGGAAGGTTCTATCAGCAGGCTGCAACTAAAGATTTCAGGGGTATGGTCCAGTTGATGAAGGATTATGTTGTTTACGTGACAAATAACACCCGCTACTGGTATGGTCAAAGTGGCCCGAGTATGAACGAGATTGCTGCTGATCCGTTAATCCCTCAAACGCCCGTTGTAACAGCTACTTATCCTGTCGCATATCCTGTCAACGCCTTGACATTCGAATCCAGCCCGTTTAGCGATCCCCAGGGTAATCACACCTTTTCTGCAATGAAGTGGCGCATCGCCGAGGTAGCACCTGGTTCTCAGATAGTAGTACCTCAAGATCCTCAGAATGAAGGACTTGTGCTTGTACCTGATGCAGCCGAGTGGAAATATTTCAAGGGTACAGAGGAGCCGTCACATATACAGGGAGCATGGCGACATATTGATTTTGATAAGTTGAATATAGCAGTTGAGGAAGCGTTTAAA
>CAZMWN010000199.1:0-1224 GCA_964569935.1 uncultured Pirellulales bacterium | reverse complement strand
TTCTGATTGGTTGGTTGGCACTACTCCAATCGGATATGGCGAATCGTTCATTGAAACCTATCTTGACGATATGAGAGATAACTATACAACTGTGTATGTACGCAAGGAATTTGATGTGGCAAGTCCTGATGCTTTTAATACTCTAAAACTGGAAGCCAGATATGATGACGGTGTTAATATTTGGATAAATAGCATCCACGTTGTCTCTGGTAATACAAATTCAGATGAGCTTCCGTTTGATGCTGTTGTCAACAACCGCTCAGAAGACCAAAGTTTTAATACTTTTATATTATCAAATCCGGGTAGTTATCTTGTTTCCGGCACAAATGTTATCGCTGCACAGGTAATCAATTCTTACCTGAGTAACAGTTCCGATTGTTTTATTGATATTCGATTGACTGGCGATATAGATGAACCGGACGGGTCTCCGAGTACACCACTCAATTTCAGCAGGAAACCAGGGAAATATGAAATTGATGCAGTATGGGAAAGTGAAGATATTACGGTCTTTAATAATAGCATACATATCCCCGCCGGTGCGATTAAGGTTGGTCGGACCTATCGAGTTCGTTGCCGGATGAAGGACAATACAGGTCGGTGGAGCCATTGGTCGGCTCCGATTCAGTTTGAAGCTGGTGAGCCGCTATCGGCAGGAATATTAAATGATCTCCGTATTACCGAACTGATGTATAATCCCGTTACCCCAACTTTTAATGACTCAACAGACAGTGACGAATTTGAATTTATTGAATTGAAAAACATTGGTGACGAAATTCTCGATTTAACTTATGTCTCTTTTATTGACGGCATTACATTTGATTTTAATAACGGCGATATTACAAGTCTTGGTCCTGGTGATTTTGTTATAGTCGTTAGGAACATAGCTATGTTTGAATCTCGTTATGGTACGGGCCTGTCCGGCAAAATCGCCGGTGAATACAATGGTAAATTCTCTAACAGTCGAGAAAATATAAGCTTAGTGGATTTATGGAATGGTACTATCGTTGAGTATGAGTACAACGATGGTCGCAGTTGGCCTCTCTCAGCCGATGGTGGTGGACACTCATTGGTTCCCCTGACTTCTGCCTTGTTGAGTGAACCTGATGGATCTTTGAATTATAGTGGAAATTGGCGTGCAAGCAACTATATCGGAGGTTCTCCCGGCATGGATGACTCAGAGCCTGTAGCCTCCGTTGTCCTTAACGAAGTAATGGCGCATACCGA
>CAZMWN010000198.1:0-7014 GCA_964569935.1 uncultured Pirellulales bacterium | reverse complement strand
GAAGTTTCATCAACCCATTTAATACAGGTCCCATTTATGCTCCTTTACGCCAGGTTAAAAACTTCCAAACCCTGAATTATCTCTGTTTATATTCCAACCTGCAACAAAAATTTTATCTTTTTTATTTTTGATGGGATGATTGTATAATTGCGTTGTTATGAAAGATTTATTAAAGAAGCTCATTCAGGCTCAAACGACTGCCGAGATGGGTGAATTGGCTGCGGCGGAAATAATCTCAGCCGAGTTTGCCCGCTGGGGCATAAAATCTCAAATAGATACCTGGGAATCCAAAAGGGCGAATGTAATAGCACGAGTTAATTCTACAGGTCGAAGAGCTGCGATGCTTTTTGCCTGTCATCATGATGTTGTCGGCCCGGGCGAAGGTGTTTGGAATTATCCGCCGTTTGAGGCTTTTGAGAGCGACGGTAAAATCTACGGCAGAGGCGCAACGGATATGAAAGGTGGTATCACTGCGGTTGTTACCGCTATCTGTAGGATTGTCAATTCCGGCACCAAATTACAGGGTGATATTATATTCGTAGCCGCTGCCGGAGAGGAGACAGATAGTGCCGGAGCGGAAAGATTTGTCAAAAAATGTGACTGGCTACCGGAACTGACCGGTGTAGTAATACCCGAACCGACGGATTTTTCGATTGTGACCGCACATCGCGGCATGTTATGGCTTGAGGTAGCAACCAAAGGCAGGGCCGCTCACAGCTCAACACCGGAGCTGGGTGTAAACGCGATTACTTCAATGAGGCATTTTTTGAATGAGCTTGATAATTACAATATTGCCGCCAAGTCCCATGAGCTGTTGGGTCGGTGCTCTATGAGTATTAATACAATTGTTGGCGGCAAAACATTCAATGTTGTGCCGGATAAATGCAGTGTGGGAATAGATATTCGGACAATACCAGGGCAGGACCATCAGGGTATTATTGCTGATGTAAAGGGGATTTTTGAAAAACTAAAATCAGAAAGTTCCCAATTCGAGGCGGAGGTCTCTATTGTGCGAGAAGTTCGGTCATTAGAGACAAACCGTAATTGTGATTTTGTCAGGGATTTTTGCTCTTGTCTGGGAACGGATGAAACCATGGCTGTCGGCTTTACTACAGATGGGCCGCATTTTGCTTCGTTGGGTGCACCTGTTGTTATTTTTGGTCCGGGCAAGCCACAGCTTTGTCATAAGCCGGATGAATATATTGAAATCGGTGATATAGAAAAGGCGACAGGGGATTATGAGAATATCATCTTGAAGTTCCTTGGTTAAATTTCTATAGGTAAGAGTTTCCTTTGTCGAATATTGCCAGAATATTGTTATCTGTTGTTTATAGTGACTCGATTCGGTATCAGGCTCAGAAAAAATTTTATTTTTTTTAGTTCTTTTCGATATTTTACTTGACAGAGAAGCATTAGTTGATTACTTTAGTTGCTTATTTTTAAGCGAATGGGATTTTATAATGTATCTTTTTTGGGAAAACAAGCATAAGCAGTTGACGAGCCATAAGATGGCCACAGTGCTCATGCGCACATTCCTTCCGGCCATAACGACCAGGACATTTGTCCCTGGTATTATCGTATGCTGGCCAAAGGAGGCTGCTCCCTAAAAGGACTTGATAATATATTTTAGAATTTAAAAAGCCTTTCAGGGAGTAGAAAACCTGAAAGGCTTTTTTTGTTTGGGTATTTATAAAGGAACCGCTATGCAAGAAACGCAGAAAAAAACGTGGTATGAAGATGAAAGTTTCTGGAAAGCGTTTGAACCTACATTGTTCAGTCAAGAGCGATTAGACGTTACTGCTGAAGAAATCGACCACATCGTGAAACTGTTTGCTCTGGAGAAAGGTGCAAAGATTCTGGATTTATGCTGTGGAATCGGCAGGCACTCGCTGGAACTTGCACGGCGAGGTTTTCAGGTTGTTGGCGTTGATCTCACGGAGGAATATTTGGCAAGTGCTCGCAGACAGGCCGAGAGTGAGGATTTGAATGTTAAGTTTGTCAGAAATGATATGAGGCGATTTTGCCAAATTGAGAACTTTGATGCGGTAATCAATATATTTACTGCTTTTGGATATTTCGAGATCCAGGCGGAAAACAAGCGTGTTTTGGTAAATATATACTGTTCTTTGCGTAAAGGCGGGACACTGATTATAGACATGGTTGGCAAAGAAGTCCTGGCTCGAATTTACCAGGAGCGTGACTGGCATGAGGAAGACGGCAGAATTTTTTTGCGGGAATGCAAAATGCAGCAGAACTGGTCATGGGCTGATAACAGATGGATAGTGCTCGAAAACGGAAAAATACGGGAGTTTAGATTCGGCCATAGAATATATTCTGCAGTTGAAATTACTGACTTGCTGAAAGAATGTGGTTTTAGTTCCGTGAGCATCTACGGAGATTTAGAAGGTGCCGACTATGACCATAACGCAAAACGATTAATAGCGGTAGCGAGAAAGTAATTAAAATGAAAGTTAGAGAAATGGATATTGAATTCTATAGACAATACTTCA
The DNA here is from genome assembly GCA_964569935.1 of uncultured Pirellulales bacterium. Taxonomy (GTDB): domain Bacteria; phylum Planctomycetota; class Phycisphaerae; order Sedimentisphaerales; family Anaerobacaceae; genus JAFGPS01. The sequence goes on along the minus strand of CAZMWN010000198.1, from coordinate 4,504 downwards.
ATACACTTGAAGCCAGAGGTGGCCCTGGATGGCAGTATGACGAGACGAAATCCTGCGGAGCTAAGTTCAATAGTTTGAAGTGTGCCAGGAGGCATGACAAGCAGCATCGGAAGTTCAGAGATTACCAGAAGGAATCTCAGGAGATAATGGCGCAGCTTGCTTTTGACACTGACCGAACAGTAATTGATATGGGATGTGGGACAGGTGCCTTTGCGATTCACGCTGCCAAGTACTTCCAGAAGGTTTATGCAGTTGATATATCAAATGCGATGTTGAGACGTGCCCGCAGGAAAGCAAAAAGAGCTAAACTCGGCAATATTGAATTCTGTAAGGGAGGTTTTTTGACTTATATACATAATGCCGAGCCGGTGGATGCAGTTGTTTCTGTGCTTGTGTTACATCATTTGCCTGATTTTTGGAAGTTGGTAGGTCTTCGAAGATTAGCGAAGATGCTTAATGCGGGCGGCAAGTTGTATTTGTTTGACGTGGTGTATTCGTTTAATGTGGAGTACTACGAATCCTGTTTTAAGAGATTTATCGAGTCGATGGTAGATCGTATCGGACTTGTAATGAAACAGGCGATGGAGGTACACTTTCGCCAGGAATACAGCACATTCAGTTGGGTCATGGAAGGCCTGATCGAAAGGGCCGGATTCGAAATAGAGACGACTGATTATAAGGATGACTTTTTCGCAGCTTACTTGTGCACCAAGAAGGTATAAGAATAATGCCCCGGAAGTATATTAAAAATATAAATAGAGGGATAGTTTTAATATTAGGCTCGACAGTTGTTTTTAGTCTGATGTCGGCTCTTGTGCGATATGCCTCTGATATTGATTCGTATACGACAACATTGTTTCGTTTTGTTGTCGGGCTTGGCATATTAGGCACTGCGGCACTTTTTGGAAAAATAAGGTTGAAATTTGTCAATGGCCCGCTGTTGTTCTTCCGTGGTCTTTTCGGCGGCACGGCTATCTTAATCTATTTCTTTTCGATAGCGAAACTCGGTGTCGGTAAAGGAACCGTTCTTATATATGCGTTTCCAATATTCGGCAGCATTTTTGGTTCGATATTTTTAAAGGAAAAAATTGGTTTGATTCGGCTGGGTGCGATTTTGACAGCCTTTTGCGGTATATATCTTTTAGCGGCTGACAACGGCAATGGTTCGCCTTCACTTGGTGTTTTGGGTAAATATGAGCTACTGGCAATTTTCGGTGCAATGCTCGGAGGTATAGCCCTCGTGTTGGTTAAGAAGCTGCATGACACGGATTCTTCGTATGCGATATACTTCGCACAGTGCGTCATCGGTCTGTGGATTGTTATAATGCCGGCGAATATTGTGCCTTGTTCGATAGGATTTTCCGGAGTCCTGTTGTTACTGGCGATTGGTGTAACTGCTACAATAGGACAACTGTTGTCAACTGAGGCATATCGCTATGTTGAGATTGCAACAGGTTCTCTTTTGGGAATGATTTTGCCTGTTATGAATTATTTTATCGGTGTAACAATCTTCGGCGAGTCTTTTTCGTGGCAATCTTTTATCGGCTCATCAACAGTGATTGGGTCCTGTGTTATTGTATTACTGAAAAATAACAGGAACAAAATGCGATGAGTAAGCAGAACAAAGTTAAGATAAGAGAGTTTAGAAGCAGTGACTTGGTTGAAGTCAGAGACTTGATTAAAAAGACGATAGATGTGTGCTATTCGAATGTCTATTGTGCCGAAGCGGTTAAGTTCTTTAAAGACTGGCATCGAAACGAAAAGATTTTACAGAACGCCGAAGAAGGATTAACGCTCGTTTTGGAACAGGACGGCCGAATTGTTGGAACCGGCACAATAGTCGCCGATGAGATTGTTCGAGTTTTTGTAAATCCTTCGTCACAAAAATATGGTTTCGGCAGGCTTATTATGCAAAAACTCGAAGAAAAAGCTCTCTTGCAATGTATCAATATCGTCAAATTAGATGCGTCACTACCTTCGAAGAAGTTTTATGATTTGCTGGGATATGCCACGCTGAAACATACTTTTTTGGAGGTCGAGAATAATAAAAGGCTGGATTACTATAAAATGCAAAAAACTTTAACAAAAAAGTTACAAAGGGATTTAATCTGAAAGGAGAGCAGTAAGTATGGCTGCGAAAGTGACGGTAGTAGGTGTTGGTCTGGTTGGTGAAGCGATTGTCAGTTGTCTGAAAGAGCGGAAGTTTCCCTGCCAGTGGCCGCCACGGGTGGTGGCTACCCGCGAGAGGCCGAAGACACTGGCCGGGGAAGAGATGCTCGTGCAGGAAACAAACGCCGATGCTTTTGACGGCGCTGATTTGGTTCTTTTTGCAGGCAAAGAAGGCGCCAAGGGTGCAAGTGTTACCTGGCGGCAGACCGCTGAAAATGCCGGTGCAATCTGTATTGACAATGGGCGTGACTTTCGACTTGCCCCGGATGTGCCGCTTGTCGTCCCGGAGGTTAATGCAGATGTTATTACTGATGATACTCGCTTTATCGCCAGCCCGAATTGTTCGACGATACAATTAGTTGTCGCATTGGCACCGCTGCATAGGTTCGCACGTATTAAACGGATAATTGCAGCAACGTATCAGTCAACTAGCGGCTGGGGCCTGAAGGGACCGGAGGAACTTAGAGCACAAACACCCGCAGCCCTAAAATCATTGGATAATATTCCGTTCGACCCAACGGTATTTGCCAGGCCGATTGCCTTTAACTGTATTCCGCATATCGAGCCTTTCCTCGATGCCGATTACACACGGGAAGAGTTGAAGCTGGTGTACGAGACTCACAAAATTCTTGGTGATTCGTCTATATGTATCTCAGCGACGGCGGTGCGTGTGCCGGTCTTTGTCGGTCACGGTGAGGCTATCTGGATTGAGACTGAGAAAAAGTTGTCTCCCGACCAGGCCCGCGAAATACTGCGCAGCGCAGATGGTGTTGTGCTTATGGATGATTTGGCAAGTAAGAACCAGCGATGCGATGAAAATGAGCGAAGCTATCCTACACCGCTCGACGTTCTTAAATACCGTGATGAAGTTTTAGTCGGACGGGTACGCCAGGACTCCAGCAGCGAAGGCGGCCTAACTTTGTGGTGTGTCTCGGATAACCTCCGCAAAGGTGCGGCATTGAATGTTGTGCAGATCGCAGAGCAATTGATGAGGCGTGGATTATTGAAAGCGTAACTTAATATAAGACTTCCTTCAAAAAAATAATTAATTGTTGAGCTCACCTTAAATAACAGGAGTGACCATGAATGAATTTGAATCAATCATACAGGAATTGTTAAATCTTATAAAAGAATGGGAACCAAAACTGTTGGCCCTCCCCGAGGAAGTTATTACCGAACGGCGGAACAGTCAAAATCGAACAATCAAGCAAATTGTTGGACACATGGTGGATTCGGCCTCTAATAATACACATCGGATAATACACCTGCAATACCAGAAGAGTCCTTTGGTTTTTCCGGATTATGCAAATCTTGGGAATAATGACAGGTGGATTGCCATTCAGAACTATCAGGATGAAGAATGGAACAACCTGGTTCAATTATGGAAATATACCAATATCCACATTGCTCATGTGATACAAAATATAAATACCGATAAACTGGAGAATGTTTGGATATCCGCTTTGAATCAGGAAATATCACTAAAAGCTATGGTGGTTGATTTCCCACGACATTTCAAATTACATCTTAATGAAATAGATGAATTAATAAATAAAAGGTAAATATACTTGATGCGATTCCTGATTCTTGCTGTTTTTTCAGAGGATATTATGAACTTTACAATTGAAAAAATGAAAGACCGCGACTGGCCGGCTGTCAAATCAATCTACGAGGAAGGCATTGCCACGGGTGATGCGACTTTCGAGGCAGATGCTCCGGACTGGGAGCAATGGGATAAAAGTCACCTGCCCGATTGCAGGCTCGTGGCCAAATCCGGCGACGAAATTATAGGCTGGTTTGCATTGAGTCCGGTTTCCGACAGGTGTGCGTATAAAGGTGTAGCTGAAGGGAGCCTGTATGTTAAATCCTCAGCAAGGAGACAAGGTGTAGGCAAAGCTTTGCTGAGGGCAGCTATAGAAGAATCGGAGCGCATCGGCATCTGGACTTTACAGAGCGGCACGTTTCCGGAGAATGCTGCAAGTATAGCTATTCAAAAGGACTGTGGCTTTCGAGAAGTTGGTGTACGAGAGAAGATAGGTTGTATGAATGGACAGTGGCGGGATGTTATTCTCACCGAACGAAGAAGCAAGATTGTTGGGGCCGAGTAATTAAAATGGTTTGAAAAATGAAAATAAGACAGGCAAATAAATCTGATATGGGAGTTTTGGTGACTCTAATTTGCAACTCGTTTCGCGATGTGGCTGAAAAGTTCGCTCTTACAGCCGAAAGCTGCCCCAAGTTTCCGGCATTCAATGCAAAAGAACGAGTCGATAGCGATTTTGAAAAAGGTCTGAGATATTACATCCTGGAAGAAAACGGCCGGGCTTGCGGCTGC
>CAZMWN010000197.1:0-7067 GCA_964569935.1 uncultured Pirellulales bacterium | reverse complement strand
CCCATTACCGCACCGGAGCGGAAGGCGACCTGCAGGCCACTGTTGAGGCTCTTGCTGGCGCCTTGAGCGGTTCGCGCCGAGGCGTTCGTCGCGGTTTTCATACCTAAAAAGCCGCAAAGACCGCTGAAAAATCCGCCTGTCAGGAACGCAACCGGCACAAAAGGATTCTGGACACCTTTGTAGGCAAGGAAGGCAAAAATCGCCAGCAATACAATAAACACCAGTGTAACCACGCTGTACTGCCTGAACAGATAAGCGTAGGCGCCCTCGCGCACGTGCCGGGCAATTTCTTTCATTTTCTCAGTACCTTCAGGAGCTTCCATCATCTTCTTATAGAAATAGAAGGCAAAACCGAGCGCCAGCAGTGCCCCTATCGGCGAGATCCACCAAACCCAAGTCCCGCCGGCCTGACTTTCCTGCGTGCCTTCCGCCGCTATTGCCGCTGAGCCAAAGGCAAAAATGAAACTCAGCACTAAAAGTGCAAAAATACTCTTGCGGATCTTCACTTTAGTTTCTCCTTTCGATTTAGTACTTCCGTGATAACGCAATTAACATACAAACTTGTTCGTGCAGTTTAACTAAACGGAACTATTTTTCAACTTTATTTATCGTGTGCAACCGCTTAATCATAAATTTTTTCTGCTGGAATTCACTCCGTGAGATAGACAGCCTTCTCGGTCTATCCGGCGGGGTAAAAGCGAAACGTAATCCTGAACAATTCAAATGAGGATTCCTGAGGTTTTCAGACGGCCTTAAGGTAGATAATGATACCGGTCAGAGCTAAAATCACAACAAAGCAAATACTCACAGCGGCAATAAATATCCACATAAAACGCCTGCTCTGCTTGGATATGATATATTTGAAGTATCTGTCGCTGGTGGCAAAAGTCTTGCTCATCTGTAAAATGCCGTCCGTATGTTTGGTAGTGCTCTGGTTTATTTTGTCCAGAGTTTGATAGAAGTTATTGAAATTCTCCGACATCTGGACATCGATATCGGCGGCGGCGGCAAGTTGATGGTCGATATCAACCAGGGCATCGGTCTGCCTTGTCGTTTCAGCCGGGATTTTTTCAACCGCATCGATGAACTGCTCATTCTTGGCCCCTGCACTCCTGAGCTGCTCAAGAAGCTGCTCGGTTATCTGCTTTTGATTTGCCACCATGGCGGGAATACCCTCGAGCAATTCCGGCAGTTGTTTAATTCGGTTCACCAATTCTTCATGCTGGTCGGCCTGACGATTCAAATGCTCGTTGATTCCCTGTAGTTGTTTTACCAGCTTATCGAAACCATCCTGGATTTTTTCGAGTGATTCCGCCGCAGGACGCCCCATAGCGGACTGCCTGTCCGCTGGTGGAAAAGCTTTAACAACAACATTATTTCTTTGAGGCGCGACCGGCTGACCGCCGGCATTCGCCGGTTTGGTCGTATCGTCATCCCGACTGATTAGGCCTTCTTCATCTATCTCAGGCTGATGGTCTGCAGGTCTGTACATTTTGTGAGAACGCAGCCAGCTACTTGTACCGGCCCAGAGGTCCTTGAGAGCCATCTCATAACTCCTAACGTTATAGTTCATAGTTTGTAGTTTACCCCTAAGGGGTGAATTGTTCATTGATGAACTCTGAACAATGAACCTATTTTAGCCTAATCCCACGGAGCCAAACGCATTTCAAGTCATATTAAAGACTTTTTCATCGGCAGTTCAAGTTATTTTTAATACAATTACCGGAGTAAATCCAAAACGATAAGACCGGAGTTGCTGTAGCAATCGGAGCCTGTGGAAAGTCAGGCCAGTTCGAGTTTACGTGCGGTGGAACCTTCAGAATTGAATTACATAATAATTTGGAGCCTTTAGATGTCCGTCAGGATACAACTTTCCATACACTCTCAGGCTACCGCTCGCAATAAAATTTAGCCCCATCGAAGTTTTGGTTGTGATTCTTGTGTGTCTGTTTGTGTGTGTGGTTGGTAGTATGTTAGCGGAGGAGATTGGATTTTATGAGAAATTCTCTCTGTATAGTATCTTGTTCTTTTAGTGTTGTAGCTTATTCATTATTAGCTTTTCCATTCCGTTTTTCAATGGCTTTTCTTTTTTCCGGTGGAATCTTTTCATACAACTTCTCCACGTCTTTTGGGTGGGTTATCATTTGTTCCGATATCGCATTTATTAGATTGAACATTTGAATGGCAGTATCTCTATCGTCGTTTAGGTCAATCACACCTGGATGTACTGCCTCATTACCAATGACTCGAACGATGTCCAAGGATTTCTGAACAAGTGGGTTCAGTCCTTTCTTGACAAGGCTCGCTATGTCATCGTCGATGTTCTTTCCTTTTTCGCCAAGGAATATACAGAGCTTTTGAATACACAATCTAAGCAATGCGGCAGCACCTCTCGGCGAGAGGCCGACAATGCTACGAGCTTCTTCAAAATCTTTAACAATGTCCTCAGGTAAATCTGGATTCGGATGTACGCCTTGTCTCTCATTTGGAAAAACTATGTTGTCATGAATCCAAACAGCTATTTTCTTACAGTGGTAGCATTTGCTAATGTAAAGATTATGAACAGTGCAATCGGCGTAACTATCTTCCTTCTTTTCAAGAAATACGAGGCCGGTATTCATTTTGTTGTACCAGTCGAGCATAGTTTCCGCTTTGCTCGGAATTTGTCTTTCTCCTTGTGCCAGTTCTTCATGTATCGACTCTAACCAAATTCCATCCGGGATCAAAGGTAAGGGGCGCTCATCATCCAATTCTCTTGCATACATTACAAACCAGTATTGTGTTGTAAACGCTCCACAATGGGGGCAGTCAAAAGCTGTCTCTTTTATTGATGGGGGAGTTGTCTTTTTTGCCATTTGCCTATCCCTTTTCTATAGCAAAATTCTATTTGACTTAACCGCTTTTGTAAATTTACAAAACCAGTGTAAGACGTACAAGAAAAAACGTCATCTTGACTCAATAATAAGCCGTATAATCAAACCTGTCATGTACAGATATGCTTCGGCTTCCTGTTTCGTTATATCGTGCCTTTCTGGAGAGGCATGTCGGTAATCGTGAGCATACTTGACATAGTTGGCTAATATCGACTTCCATCCATCCGACAATTCTATTTTAGCCAGCAATTCATCTTTGTTATTGTCCAAGGTTTTTTGATTTCCAAGTACATTCCTTGCCACACCTTCTATAGCTGAATAGCAATTCGTTATGACATCGGTCAAGGAACCTTCAGCTACATAGCACTGCAAAGCTATTCGGTAGCTTTGTCTTTCGTCCGGATAGTCACTCAGCCAAGTCAGAGTTTCTTCAATGATAGGTTTGTCCAGTTCTTCGGCCCCGGATGGATAAAAGAATCCCTCTTTCCATCTTACCCCTATATCACAAGTACATCGAGATAATATAACATTAATCTGTTTGGACAACCATTCACGGCCTTTCTCATTGTCGGATTCAATTGTAATATAATCATACAAAGAACATAGTACCTTGATGGTCATTTCGAAATTATCCTCTGTTACAGTTCTTATCGTAGCGGGTATTATATCAAGAAATCTTGGCATTTCTCTCTCTCGAAAATCGTGAGCATTGACACCCAATTCAAAACATACCAACTTGAATAACATTGAATAGTCGAAGTAATCCCATTGTTCCGTATCTATTCTGTGGAAAATATGTTGGTTGACTCTTTCAACAAACCGCTTTTTTTCCTCCTCAATACTATCTTCCAAACCAAATACTTCATTAAATCTCTTATGTATGCCCATATCATGAGTCTCCACACGATATTATAAAATCTCTCGATAGGTTGGGTTTTATCATATTCACAGGTAAACTCGCGGTCAATACCTATTCACCCATTTTCGCGATGTGGGTGGACAATGCCGAACTGATGAATTTATTCCAGGATAATTGATATAACCGGCTCTTTGTAATTCCCGTGTAATACTAATTGTATTTAATAAGTGCGCTTGTTTGTGTCATTTCTGCCTATGGCATACCAAAGGCGAAGGCGGAGCACACCGTAAAGCGTCCCTCAGGAACAGCGAAGCGTAGCTGGTCTCATGTCATTTCGAGCGCAGCGAAGCGCAGTCGAGAAATCTGTTTTGAATAGATTTCTCCACTTCGAGCCACTTCGTGCCCCTCCGGTCGAAATGACGAAGGCTCAAGCAAGGCCGACAATAAGAAAACGTCAAAATCAGGCGAATAACAGATTTTCTGCTGCAAATCCGATTCATTTCTTATACAATCACCTCTGTAAATCTAAAGATAAAACGAGGTCAGGCAAATGAAATTAGTCACATACTCCCAAAACGGCTCAACAAGTTGTGCAATCTTAACCGAAACCGGATTGATTGATATCCCGCAGGCATGGGAAAGACCGAATCCGCCGCACAGTGTAAAAGAAATCCTTCATCGAGGGCGGTCGTGCCTATCGAAACTTGCCGAGCTCGAAGATTCCGCCGATGATATAATTGCCGCCGATTCCGTGCAGTTTCTCGCCCCCATCCCCCGGCCCGGCAAAATAATCGCCTTAGCGGGAAATTACAGCGAGCATATCAAGGAGGCCAATGTCACTCGCGGCTTCAAGCTGGGCCTGTCGGATTCGCCGCGAAATACCACTGTGCCCCGGCCGTTTATCATGCCGGCCACCGCCGTCACCGGGCCGGAGAAGGAGATACCCTGGCCTGTTTACAGCAAGACGATAGATTACGAGCTTGAGCTTGCAGTAGTCATTGGTAAACCTGTCCTGAGCAGGGTCGAAGGAAATGCAAAACACATACAACCGGAAGAAGCCCTCGATTATGTCGCCGGTTATACTATCGTCAACGACGTCTCTGCGCGCAGCGTCACCTTCGTGAAGAACCGGGCCAATCGTCCCTGGGACGAATTTTACGACTGGCTCAACGGCAAATGGGCCGACGGCTTCTGCCCGATGGGCCCTTACCTGCTCACCGCCGACCAGATTGATGATGTGCAGAATCTCGATATGACCCTGACCGTCAATGACGAAATCCGCCAGAAGGCAAACACATCGCAGATGATTTATTCCGTGGCCGATACCGTCTCGTTCATAAGCCATATCATGACACTCGAACCGGGTGACGTTATCGCCACCGGCACTCCCTCCGGCGTGGCAATGGCAACAGGAAATTTCCTCAAAGCCGGCGATAAAATCGAAGCCTCAATTGAAAATCTTGGAACTCTTACAAACACTCTCGGACCAAAACCCGAAAAATTCTACGAACCTTTAGTATGAAAGATCCGATTCTCAATAATCTCTATGCAGATACCGGCAAAGATGGTAAACTCACGAAGCGTTTGCCTTACAAAAAACGGATGAATTGAACTTCTATAGTAAACTATAATGCCATCTAAAACAAATCAACAGTTTAGTACTGCCGTAAGAAACGAGCTGGAGAACAATCTTGTTCCCTTCTGGCTTGAAAGGGCGGCAGACAAGGAGCACGGCGGTTTTATCGGCCAAATGTCCAACGATGGAACAATCGACTCAAAAGCTCCCAAAGGATTAATTTTAAACACCAGGATTCTCTGGACCTTCTCAGCCCTGTATCGATTCAACAAAGACCCTCGATGCGGTGACATGGCACGGCGCGCGTACGATTATCTTGAAACCTGCTTTTGGGACCGTTCGGACGGTGGAACTTTTTGGCTGCTTGACTTCCAGGGACGTACCATTGATGATAAAAAGAAAATCTACGGCCAGGCGTTTTACATCTATGCCCTGGCTGAGTACTATCAGGCTTTCGAGGAATCATCGGCGTTCAAACGCGCCGGCCAAATGTTCGATCTAATCGAAATGTACAGTCACGACCAGACCTACGGCGGGTATATCGAGGTCTGCAATCGCGACTGGTCTATCGCAGAGGATTTACGACTCAGTGACAAGGACATGGACGAGAAAAAATCCATGAACAATCACCTGCACCTGCTTGAAGCATATACGAACCTCTATCGCATCTGGCCCGATGCCCTGCTTCGGGAGCGCTTGATAGAACTCATCGACATCTTCGACCAACGAATCATAGACCCTGCTACGGGACACCTTAATCACTTTTTCGACCAGGAATGGCAGCCCAAATCGGCCAACTACACGTTCGGCCATGATATCGAGGCCAACTGGCTGCTGTGCGAGGCGGCTGAAGTACTGGATGATGCGAATGTCACGTCACTGGCCCGGCGTCTTGCCCTGCGACTGGCACGGATAACCCTGGATGAGGGATTCGACAGCGATGGCGGCTTGTGCTACGAGGGTCAGGCAGGGAAAGTCACGGACCCGAACCGCGAATGGTGGCCGCAGGCCGAGAGTGTCGTGGGATTCCTGAACGCCTTCGAGCTATCAAGTAATAAATCTTTTTTCGAAGCGGCCCAAAAAGCTTGGGTCTTCATCGAGAAATACTTTGTTGACAAGGAACATGGGGAGTGGTTCTGGCGGATATACCCGGAGGGACGTCACGACCCGGCTGAGCCGAAGGTCTCGCAGTGGAAAGGGCCGTATCATTGTGTGCGTGCATGCCTGGAGACAATCAGAAGACTCGCACAGATCACGTAGGCGAACTCGAACCGGGATAACACAGTTAGGAGAAAGAACTGATGAAAGAAAACGAATACAAAAAACAGGTAAAGCAACTTCTGGAAGACTACGAGACTTTAATCAAAAGGCCCAACAAGCCCTGGATATCGAACGGTATCATCCAGCGTTACCAATACCCCGTGCTCACAGCGGCACACACGCCAGTCTTCTGGCGTTACGATCTTGACCCCACCGACAATCCGCTCCTCTGCGAACGGATGGGAATCAACAGCGTCTTTAACGTCGGAGCTATCGAGCTGGACGGCAAGTTTTTTCTGATAGCGCGCGTCGAAGGTACGGACCGCAAATCATTTTTCGCAGTCGCCGAGAGTAGCACCGGCATCGATGGCTTTCGATTCTGGGACTATCCCGTCGATATGCCGCCAGCCGAACCCGAGGAAACCAACACCTATGACATCCGCCTGACCAAACACGAGGACGGCTGGATATACGGCGTGTTCTGCGCCGAACGTCACGA
>CAZMWN010000196.1:0-7106 GCA_964569935.1 uncultured Pirellulales bacterium | reverse complement strand
TCACTGTGGATGAACTTTCAGAATTATTTGAAAACGCCCGTGCACAGCATTTTGTATCCCTCGACGGTTTTGAGGAGGATTCACCGGCGCTTGGCAATCTTTTAGCAGCGGACAGAGCATGTACTCCAGATAAGCAGATCGAACAGAAAGAACTTATCAACAAGTTAGCTGAAGCGATACAACAGTTGCCACAAAAGCATAGACAGATCATTCTTCTTTATTATCAACAACACCTGACTATGAAGCAGATTGCCGAGACATTGGAAATAACTGAATCGCGTGTTAGTCAATTACATGCAAGTGCTTTGTTTAATTTATCTGTTAAATTGGGGCATTGGAATGATGACCGATTATGATTCTAATATGATAAAGCCTGTTGAAGGTTTGCAAAATATCACTGGTTTAGCTCCAACCAGACGTCGAGAACAAAGAAGCCGCCGACAGCAACTACATGAAGAAAATGAAAATAAAGAAGAACAACAATCAGACGAATCAGCAGATGATAAAAATCCGAAAAATCTTCAAGAAGGACGGCACGTAAATAAAAATGGTTCCGGTGGTAAAATTGATTACCGAGCCTGAAAAACAACAGCTTAAAGGATTGGAACAGTAAATGGAGAAAAAAACAGGACAGGTTTTAAAGAGCGACAAAATTAAACTTGAAGGTCAATTCCATCTCAATGTAGCCCAAGCTCAGTCAAATAAACCGCTACAAAATAATCCGACTCGAGCTACACCGCAGGTTCGTATTCTGGAGAATAATCCAGAATATGCTGTCATAGGTATAACCTGCTCGTGCGGCACGGAAACGTCCATAAGATGCGACTATGCAGACACTCAAGAGATGGAAAATCAGGACAAATAAAAAAGAAAAAAAGAATTGAATGGGACTTTTGAATACATGCTTATAAATTTAATCGACATGGAGGTAAGAACAATGCAAAGAAACAAAAAAACCATCTGTTCGCTGTTTTTATTAATTTCGACATTTTTTTTACAGGGCTGCACAACCAATCAAAATCCTGAAGAAATGAATGTCCATCCAGACCTGACAGAAATGTTACAAGGTGATTCTGTCGCAAGAAGGTTCCAAGAATCTTCCACACAGGGTCCAACTGTAGTAGAATCTGCAATAGAATTGTCAGAAAAATATGCCAGACTTTCTGATGAAGCGTCTATATTGCATCAGCAAAACCAAGATTTGATAGTCCAGAACAAACGGTTTAGGGAGCAAGTCGTTACTATTGAGAAACAACTGCAACAAACACAAAAAGAACTAAGCGAGGCAAATGAGATTCTAATCGAAATGCGTTTAGAATTAAATAACTGGAAAAGCGATGTGCTTGGATTCCGTAATGAAATGCGCACCGCCGAAACAGCCCAACTGGAAGCACTGCTCAAGATACTCCGGGTTCTTGGCGGAGAGTATAAAACAGAAACGGCTCAGAGTGAGACTTTAGGCTCAACAGTCGCATCGCTTAATCCGTCCGGTTAGTCTAAGTTATGAGGAATTCTTGTTGAGGTGGTCTTAATGAATAGTAGGATAAAATTATTATCGCGATATATATATCGGCGAATATCCTTTATACTGGCACTGGCTATTGTTGTTTTACCAGGTTGCATGCCTAATCAAGCCTTTATGCCGGCAGCAAATTATTATTATCATAATCCGAATAAAGACTTAACAACAATTGGTAGGGTGGCTGTAGTGGAACTCAATAACGATTCGAGTTATCCTCAAATGTCATCCGAAATGACCGAGGCCCTATTCCAAGCACTGCAAAAACAACAGGTTTTTAGTCTAACTATTGTTCGTCAACATGATTCTTCGTGGCGTAGTTTACAGTTGGAACCGGAGTCAACATATACACTTGACCAGATGCAGTCTATTCGCAAGTCATTGAAATGTAATGGAGTATTGATTGGAACTATCACTGAATTCAAACCTTATCCTCATATGGTTATCGGGCTACGTTTAAAGCTGCTGGATTTGAGGGATGGATCGTTATTATGGGCTCTCGAGCAGGTATGGGATATTGATGATAAAAAGACCGAATATCGCATTAAAAAGTATTATCAATCCCAGAAAAGAATGGATTCCGTTTCGTTACAGGGCCATTTAGCATCTGTAAGCCCACTTGAATTTATAAAGTTTGTATGTTATGAGGCAGCTAAAACACTGTAAAGAGGCTCAGAATAATAGTTCAACAAACAAAATTTAAAAAAACCTAAAGTTATATTAAAAAAGAGCGAAAATAAAGTTAAAATAATGAATTGTAAAAAAGAATATAAAAACAATGATAGATAAAATAGAACCAAATCAACCTCTGGTTGAATCAGGAATATCATCAAAGCAGCCGAATACCAACAATGCTGTTCCAGATAATAATATGGATGCATCTGTACATGTCGACTATGCTTCTCTCATTAACATGGCAATGCAGCTCCCTCAATCGGATACCCAGCAAATCGAAAAGGCACGTGAGGCTTTACTGTCTGGCCAACTTGATACTACAGAAAACATCTACAAAGCCGCCGAGAATATCGCGAAATACGGCATATAAGAATTCACAATATTCGGCCATGTATAACCTGTAGAGAAAAGAACTTCTTTGATGTATTATTCTTATTTAACGTTATATGTCGTATAAGTTTAGTTCAGGCTCATATCTAACTCGGGGCTGGTTGCAATATGGAAAAGTAAAAGAATTGTAATGGATCCACCGGAAGAAAAACATGATACCTCGATAAAGGCAAAATTCAAAAAGCTTTGGATATATTATATCTGGCAAAGTGTACTGGCGGGCATTGCTCTTTTTCTCATTGTTCTTGCTCTTGGCAAGGACAAGATGGTCGTAACCAGTGCAATGGGTGCTACAGCTTTCATCGTCTTCGCAATGCCTAAAGCGGCTTCGGCACAAACAAGAAACGTAATCGGAGGTCATTTGGTCTGCGTGGCCATTGGCTCTTTATTTTATTACATTACTATGCCATATTATATTGAATATCCTCTTGTCGTAGGAATTGCTATCTTCGTTATGGTAGCTTTAGACCTTGAACATCCACCCGCAGCGGGTACTGCTTTAGCTGTTGTAATAAATGAAGTTTCCCTGGATGTATTTGTTACGATAATGGTTGGTGCATTGATACTTTCCCAATGCCGATATTACCTTAGACATTACTTAAAAGATCTGATTTAAATTCCCTGTTTGATATTAGAGGTTACTGTATATAAAAGAAGAAAAACGAAGATTAGATATAAGAATCGAGAATCCGAGCCATGAAAGTATTATTGTCAGATATTTTTATTATACGTAATTGCCCTGAATAGATATAGAGCCCGGAAGACAACTTATTTGCTTTGAGGTGCATGTCATTTGTACAATTCACTTCCGGCGATGATTCAGATAGATTACTATCGCTTAGAGAAACTGACCTGATAACTTTGCACGAAATCGTCTTTCTCATTAAACCTCCCCAATTAGGATTATTTTACCAAATCCCAGGGCCAAAATCAAGAGAAAATTAGCGGGCTAATCTATGGTCTTTACTTAATCCGAAATATAGTGTGCAGTGATGTGATATTATGGGTAGTAAGGAATTTCATTGGATTATTATAATATCTATAGATAAAATACTTTAAGAATTGGGCTTAGGAATATACAGATGCAGATTATTGCTAAATGTCCGGAATGTAACCACACTTGGATGCTCAAAGGTAGTGCCGCCGATCGGAGGATAACCTGCCGCAGGTGTGGTACGCTATTTAAAATCCCCAAGCTGGACGAAGTGTCCAAAGCAAGCGAAGTAATAAAACAGGCAAAGAGTGATATTTATGTGGATGAGGCAGGTAAAACTTTCGGTTGATGTCTTTGATGCCAAGATCTGGTTATACTACATAATTCTTCAAGGATGAATTTTTAAGATTTCATTAATGAGCGATTCTTTGAATTAGTCCTATACATCTGTGATACCAACTGTCTCAGTTTCTACGGTAGGGGCAGGTCGTTTTACAAAAATCTTCAATCAATGAATCAGTTTCTTCAAAGCATGACTCAATTAGCTCATCAATATGTGCTGTGGCTACGCAAAGAGAAGTGTCTGCCGCTCCATAATATACCTTAACTTCTCCATCGTCCTCGACAATAGCACCGCTGGCAAAGACTACATTCCCGACATCGCCGATTCTCTCATACTCTTCTCTCGGTGAAAGCACCGGATTAAGACAACGACCGATTACCTTAGCGGGATTTTCCAGATCAAGCATAACTGTACCAATTCGATAAATAGGACCGGCAGAAGTCATCTTAAAGCCGTGGTATATTTCCAACCAGCCGCAGTCAGTCCGGATGGGCGGAACAGAAGCGCCAATGCGTGTTGAATCCCAACATCGAGGTCTTGGAGAAATAATCAATTCGCTCTGTCCCCAGTTTTTCAAATCCGGTGAATAAGAGATCCAGATACTTCCAATGCCGTTGCCGATAGGGCGATCCAACCGAGCATAGTAACCATTGATTTTTTTCGGGAAAAGGACACCATCCTTATTTCCGGGTCCGGAGACTAAAGCAATCCGTTCAAATTTTTCAAAATCATCTGTCCGAGCCAGTGCTATCCGATGTCCGTATCCAGATACGGCTGTGTACATTATATAATACCATCCATCAATAAATGTTAACCGCGGGTCCTCAAGACCGTTCTCCTCCCATATTGCGAAAGGTCCATCTTCGGCAGGAAGCATACATGGCCGGTCATCAACATCGAAGTTTAGTCCATCCTCGCTTCTTGCCAGGCAAAAGAATGAGTATCCCTGCTGGCCTTCAACACGTAATAAAAGTAAATATGTATCACCAAACTTTACAGGAGTACCATTAAAAACAGTGTTGTTCTGTAAAGGTACGTTATCATAGGTGATAATAGGATTACGTTCCCATCGGTGTAACAGGTCTCGTCCTCGTTTTAGTATCATAGGTTATATTACTCCTGACTCTCCTGGCATATTTGAATGATCTCATCAACAGCAGCGATACCCAAACAGATACAACTGTCAGATGCACCGTAATATATTTTAACCTGTCCGGCTTCTTCTAATAAGGCACCACAAGAGAACACTATATTACTAATATCACCTATGCGTTCATATTTTTCACGAGGGGCTAAGATTGGAATATTTGAGCGTCCTAATACACATGAAGGGTCATTACTATCAAGAATTACCGCTCCCAGACGAACCAAAGGCCCTGCTGATGTGTCTTTCTCGCCGTAATAAATAAGCAGCCAACCCTGCTCGATCTCTATTGGTGGACCGGCTGCACCAACGCGGTGTGAATCCCAGTACCCACCCCTCGGCGTGAGAACAACTTTGGACGAGCCCCAATGGATCAGGTCATTGGAGTAGCTAATCCAAATGCTATCACCCGCCGATGGGCGCTCCAGCATTGCATAATAGCCTTCAAATGACCTTGTGAACAAACAGGCACTTTTCGTGTCCGGTTCAGAAATGAACTGCATTCTTTCAACCGTCTGAAAATCATTTGTTCGAGCCAATCCGATTCGTCTGCCATATTCACTTTCAGCTAAGTACGTAATGTAATATCTCGAGCCGATTTGAGTTATACGTGGGTCAAAAATACCAAACGTTTCATATCGAGCAAATGGTTCTTCTTTGGAAGCGACCATGAACGGCTCGGGTTCAATGATAAATCCATATCCATCTGGACTATGGGCCATATATATGCAACCTGATCCTTCAAGGGTTTCAACAGTTAGCAGTAGCAGATATTGGTCATGAAAACGTATCACACCCGCATTCCATATATCACTGCAATCCAGGGGCAGGTCATGAATTGAAATCAATGGATTATACTTATAGCGTTGAACAACATCTTGACCGGTTTTGTGAGCTATTCGATACATTAATTAATCCCATCCAATCTCATTTATTTACGATATCCCCTTTCTTATCTACCGGGAGGCTTGTTATCGGCTTCTTGGATTGTTCTATGCCGAGTGCTTTTTCGATTCTTGACGTTCTTTCACAAAGCTCTGTTAATCTGACATCAATCGAATCAATTTTTCCTGCAATACTATTAATGTCTCTGTCAATACTTATTAAATTCTTATCGACCAGGTCCATATACCGTTCCATCAATCGCTCATAAGCATCCATAGCACGGACAGCATCGGTTCTGTATCCAGGTATGGATATTTGAGGCTGGACCTCATAAGTTCTTTGACTACCCTGGATCGATGTGAACGACCAGACTACTACTATCCCGACAATAACAGATAGAGTAATTAGTAAGAGATTCCTTTTCTGTCTCATTAGACTAACCCCAAAGTACCTTCTCATGTTTATCGGCACAAAAGGCTGATAAACTATTGAAGGTTCAGGAAAAAACAAAATTTAAAAAACAAAGATATGACAAAATGCGGGGGTGATTAAGCCGGCAAAAAGTAGTTCCGATAAATTGTGGACGTATAATACAGCTTCAAGGATACCTCGTTAAAATCACACCATAAGCCCGAGACCTTCAATAGTCTGGTCCAGAGACAGTTCTGCATAACAAATTGAAGTGTCCGCTGCACCATAATAAACCTTAAGCTTATCATCTTCACAAAGCAGACCGCAACTAAAGACTACATTTCCAAAAAAACCACTGCATTCATAATCCGATTGTGGTTCAAGGATTGGGTTTTCTGTTCTTGCGATTATTCTCCAAGGCTCTCGGCTGTCCAACAGCACAGCACCAAGACAATAATGATTATTTAGGTCTACTCCGTGATAAATCTCCAGCCATCCCTGTTCGATTCTGATAGGTGCAGCACCGGCACCTATTTTAACTTCGTCCCAGTAACCGCGGCGAGGCTCCATTAAGTGACGATGGTTACCCCAACATAACAGGTCTGATGATTCCGCAATCCATATCCACTGTTTCTTAAATAAACTTGAAGCAGGTCTATGCAGAGAATAATACTTCCCTTCTACTCTCTCAGGAAAAATCACTACATCCTTGTTGTCCGGGCAGAATATAATCCCATGACGATGAAAGGAGCTGAAATCTCGGGTGGAGATAAGAGAGGTTGTAACTCCCATAGAACAAACTGCA
>CAZMWN010000195.1:2372-7113 GCA_964569935.1 uncultured Pirellulales bacterium | reverse complement strand
ATCGATAAGATAAAAATAAATGCTATATATAAAAAATCATAACACAATATAAAATATCTTCTTATCTATTTTAATATAAATCCGCGGTTATATATTGAATGCTGCGGAATTTCATTATCATTTTATAGATATGCAAATTATAGCTTCTGTTTTCTCAGTTGTTTTAAGAAAGCCGATTTTAGGCTTTACACCACTGCACTATAAAGATAAAATTACGGTTCTTATTTTATTGAGTTCATAAAACTTCAAACGACAGGTTTGATTCATGGAAAAAATAGAGCTATACGACACTACTCTTCGTGATGGCATGCAGGCAGAGGGCGTCAGTTTTTCGCTCGAAGACAAACTCGCAATCGCTCAGTGTCTTGACAAGTTGGGCCTCGATTATATCGAGGGTGGATATGCTGCTTCCAATCCAAAGGAGATGCAGTTTTTTAGCGAAGTTAAAAAACTTGGATTGAAGAACTCAAAAATTATTGCATTCGGCAACACTCGTAGAGCGAATTCGGACGTCTCGAACGACATCTCTCTAAACTCTATAGTTTCCTGCAAAACCCAGGCAGCAACTTTGGTCGGCAAAGCGTGGGACATGCATGTAAGAGATGTATTAGGTTGTTCGCTCGAAGAGAATCTGACAATATGTGCTGAATCTGTTAGTTATCTGAGGAAGAAAGGTCTGGAAATTCTCTTTGATGCTGAACATTTTTTCGATGGATATAAGGAAAATCCTGAATACGCGATGAAAGTCCTTGCTGCGGCCGTGGAGGCCGGAGCAGATATTCTCGTGCTTTGTGAGACCAACGGCGGTTGCCTGCCACATGAAGTTTATGAAATAACAAAAGCTGTGTGCAAACAGTTCGGGACGGTGACCGTTGGAATTCACACGCACAACGATACCGACTGTGCGACTGCAAATAGTCTTGCCGCTGTTCGTGCCGGAGCACGGCACGTCCAGGGCACAATTAACGGACTCGGTGAGCGTTGCGGCAACGCAAATTTGTGTGCACTTATTCCGAACCTTGCATTAAAAATGGGTTTTGAAGTACTTAGCGCAGAACAAATCTCAACTTTGAGCGAAGTATCACACTTTATTTTCGAAATAGGTAATCTGACCCCTGTAATGAATATGCCTTATGTTGGCGAAAGCGCCTTCGCACACAAGGGCGGCCTGCATGTGGATGCCCTTCGCAAAAGCAAACGAACATACGAGCATATTTCTCCGGGGCTTGTTGGAAACGAAAGGCGTTTCCTGTTATCTGAATTGAGCGGCAGGTCCACTATTCTGGGTAAGCTGGAAAAGGCACAGATTGCTGAAGACAAAGAATTGGCCGTAAGGATTCTCAACAGAGTACAGGAGCTTGAAAATCAGGGCTATCAATTTGAAGCTGCCGATGCAAGTTTCGACCTGTTGGTCAAAAAAATCATGGATTCATATAAGACGTTTTTTGATCTGATTAAATATCATATCACTGTGGAAAAACGCGCAACCGGCCAAATTGTCACCGAAGCAACAGTTAAGCTCAAAGTCGGTGATAAAATCGAACACGTTGTTGGTGAAGGTGACGGTCCTGTCAATGCTCTGGATGCTGCCTTGAGGAAATCACTGGATAATTTCTATCCGAGCTTAAAGGAAGTCCACTTGATTGATTACAAGGTACGTGTGGTTAATGCCAAAGCTGGCACCGCTGCTCGTGTCCGTGTAATAATTGAGTCCAGGGACAAAAATTCCATGTGGGGCACAGTAGGTGTCTCAGAAAATATTATTGAGGCCTCCTGGCAGGCTCTTGTCGATTCTGTGGAATACAAACTGCAGAAAGACACACAATAATATTGAACTCTGCATTTGGAGCTCCCAAATTGTCCTGGTTTTTTGCTCAGAGTATATGTGTCCTCAAAGGTTTTAATAACCTTTGTGAATAATCATGCTGAGCTGTAAAGGTAACATGGCTATTTGGGATTACTTTGCTCTCGAGATTCAGGGAATATATAATCGAATATCGTCAACAT
Source organism: uncultured Pirellulales bacterium (assembly GCA_964569935.1). Taxonomy (GTDB): domain Bacteria; phylum Planctomycetota; class Phycisphaerae; order Sedimentisphaerales; family Anaerobacaceae; genus JAFGPS01. The sequence goes on along the minus strand of CAZMWN010000195.1, from coordinate 5,106 downwards.
ATACCCAAGCCGAACCGCCGGTTGCACCGGATCTCTCAAAGCCGATACTGAGTGTCAGAACATTATTAAGATTCACGCCGAAAGCTGTGAGATCAATATCCCATTTCTGCCAGTGTGATTTGGTAATATCTGCTGTATTACCGTCATATGCCACCTTGGAGCCATTGAGTTTTATGTACATTTGCTCACTGACGGAATTGCCCGGACAGCCTTGGAACCACAGCGATAGCGTCTGAGGTCCGGCTGTGGTCCAATCCCGTCCAATCGCCATGTAGTTAGTGTCCGCTGTGGCTTCTGAATAACTTGTACTGCTATTATCATATATAATGAGCATTGACTGTCTGCCAATGTGAACAATCTGGTTCTCAATGTATATGATTGAGCCGTTAAGTAGAGTGCCCCATCCGTCCATCCATGTATCATATATTCTGTTAGGCCAATAGGCGCTGTAGTTTTCAAAGTCGTCCACAACAATATAATTGCCTGTTGAGAAGCTCCAGATATTACCTGGCCACGTTGAATAAGCCTGAGTTTGATTTACTTCATCGATCCGCCAGTAATAAGTGGTGCCCCGATTGAGGAATAATGGACCATAGCTGGTTTGACTTATTGTAGTTATAAGAGCGGTACCATCTATCACAGCTTGACTGTCGGTGCTAAGGTACACTTGGTGCTCAGCCGCATCTCTTCCCGCGGTCCAATCGAGGATTATACCGAGATCGACATCTGTTGCACCCATAACCGGAGTTGGCTCTCGTGCACGCATTGGTATGTTCAAGAAGCGCACCTCGCTCAAACCATACTGATTAGATGTGTCACCGCTCCAGTTGTTGTTAGCAGTAATCCTGACAGACTTTGCAATTGTACCGTCAAAATCAACAATCGTATTGTAGAGGTAATCATTCATACCGGGTGCCTTGGCGAATTGAGGAACATCAACTTGTTGCGTCCAGTTGGTATTATCGTTTGAGTACTCGATAGTAACATTTTTCAAGCCTAAGCCGGAATTGATAGAGGCTCCATTGTAATTCCATACCCACATTTTATTCAGTTTATAGTCTTTATCGAATTCATATTGGATCCAGGCAGGCTCGGATTCACCGGTATCTGTGAGCCACATATTCGTGGGATCGTTTGAATGAAGATCATACACCAGACCTGAGCCATTCACGGTATTTTCTGGTCCCTGGTTTTCTGCATAGCTGGAAGCTTTGGCGTTTATCTGCTCAATTGGATTGGTAATATCAAAAGCAAACGACATCGTATCGCCAGATTGTCTGATGTTGTTGATATACATAGCGGAAGGGCTGCCATCCCACCAATTAGTGTTTGGATTTGTGAATGGAGTACACTGATTAAATAAAAAGCCGTCAAATAAATCGGTGTCATCTCCGGAATTTCGGTTGTATTCAAGATTACATAAACCGTCTGCCTGGAGTAGTGTGACTTCGAAATGCGATTCCGATGTCATTTGCTGATTGTCATTGCAACCATTTGTGTCTATATGCCAAATGGCAAGTCCTGAGTCGGGGAGATTAGCATCTCTTCCGCACTGTTGACGGTTGGAAATTATGAAGAACTCGTTGCTCATCCGTGGGTAAGGATGTTTAAAGAACCTATTAATACCGGGTGCTATATCGAGTTCAGCTTGAGGAGAGTTAGGTGTTATAACAATAGCCCAACCGGCAAGGTCTTTAAGATAGGCACAGGGTTCGACGGGATTTGTTTTGAAACGTCCACCGTGACTCATTATACAGTAGTCACCGATACCACTAGAATCATATTGAGAACCATCCCAATCCATATCATAAAGATCCGGCCAATCACAAAGCATATGGCCATTTTCGTGGCAAAAGGTACTAAGTGTCAATTCACTGCCCATATGAGAGATTTGGTAATTGTAGGATGAGACGCCATCAGCAGTAAAATTACCCTGAGTAACACATTGGTGAGGCCAGAGACCTCCACCGGGAATTGGTGACCCGGCATAGAAGCAATTAACGGCATCGATCCAACCATCGTTGTTAGAATCGTATTCGCTAAAGTCAAAGCCCTGATTGTCCAGCCAGTTGAGCGCCTCAATTACTAATTCCGATGCCCTTGTACCATACACTTCATTGGGATCATCATAATATGTCTTGTTTCTTTGAGCTCTGTAGTAGATTGGTGGAACATAGTTTGTGTAAAAAAGGTTGTTGTCGGAAACGTCAACGAAATAATCATATAACGAACCGTTGTTTCCATTTTTATTATAACCTAATTTGTTACAGAAATCGTTCACATCTGAAGGCATGATGCTGTTAGGTTCATCAGGAAAATCGACAAGCAGGCAAATTCCTTTGACGTTGCCATTACAAGGGAACTGAACAGAAGCAGCCAAAGAAGCAGAAGGAATACCCATTACATGTGCATCAAATCTACTCCTTAAAGTTCTGATTTGTTTTCGGACAGCCTGCTTATTTATTCGAATGTGGCGTTTTATTCCCAGGTTATCAGGTAATGGTCTGCTTGCTGATATACCCGTAGATACAAGTTCATTCCCGTCGGCCGAAAGCTCTGCGTAACATATTTCTTTATTCTTTGGGTCTCGTACTAATGTATATCCATCCAGCGATTCGAATACTTGGTAGAATTCGTCTCCCCATATTCTGACTTTGATTAACGAGCCATCCGGCTGATGAACATCAATAACTTCGCCAAAGATAGGGGCGGCATGACTATTGTTTGTCAACAA